>CAMEIK010000050.1 GCA_945918315.1 uncultured Clostridia bacterium | reverse complement strand
CGCCCTGAATCATAAAGCCGGGGATGACCCGATGGAAGATCAGGCCGTCGTAGTAATTATGATTGCACAGGTCGATGAAGTTGCGGACGCTCTCCGGAGCTTTGTCCGGGTACAGCTCACCGCTGATGACGCCGCCGTTTTCCATGGTGATGGTAAATGTAGGATTCATACTAATATCTCTCCTTTATGGCCCGGTCGATCTGACGCTTGGCGTCCCGCTCCGCCGCGGCCTGTCGTTTATCATACAGCTTTTTGCCCTTGCACAGGCCAACCTTGACCTTGACCCGGCTGCCCTTGAAATACACGGTGAGGGGAATCAGCGCGTAGCCGTCCTGCTTTACTTTCCCGTAGAGCCGCATGATCTCCCGCTTGTGCATCAGCAGCTTTCTGGGGCGCCGGGGGTCCCGGTTAAAGATGTTGCCGTGGTCATAGGGGGAAATGTGCATCTGGTTCAGGAGCAGCTCCCCGTCCTTGATGCCGCACCAGGCATCCTTCAGATTCAGCGTGCCTGCCCGGATGGACTTGACCTCGGTGCCGGAAAGGGCGATCCCAGCCTCCATTTCCTCCTCAACGAAGTATTCATGGTAGGCTTCCCGGTTTCTTGCCATGACCTTGATACTTTCCTTTTCCAGACGACTCACCTCCCCTGCCGTGTTTTCATTATACCATAGTTGTCAAGCCGTCAAACAGGAAACGGCCCAATTCTTCCGGTGTTTGGAAAGAATAATCGCACAGTCTGGTCATCTCGGCGGTAATTTCCGGGCAGTCCTTCCGGCTCCAGGCCGCAAAGGCAATCGGGACCGAGGCCTTGCTGGCCATGACCCAGGCGGGCTTCATATCGTCCACCACCAGAAGCTGGTTTGGGGTGAGGGCGTATTTTGCCATGATCTGCTCCAGGGGCCAGGGACTGGGCTTGCGCAGCTCCTCCGGCAGGTCCCAGCCGTAAATGTCATCCGGGAGGATGCCGAAGTGGGTTCGGTAATCCCGGGTAATGTTTTCTTCACAGGAATGGGAAACTACGCAGACAAGGCCGCCCAGGGCTTTCTGTCGGCGGATGACCTCCCCGATACCGGGAAAGGGGTCGGGCACATGGTTTCGGATATAGCGCTGCCATCCATGATATTCATCCTCAATCTCCTCCTCGGAGAAGCCGTACCATTGCCGGCACATATCGGCAAAGCCCAGGCGGTAGCACCCGTCGGTGTATTCCCGGAGGGTGATTTTCGCCCCCGGGCGGAAAGAATCCAGAATCCGGCAGAAAAAGGGATAATTGACGGTCGCTTCGCTTTGCACCACCGTGTCATCGTGGTCCAGCACCAGACAGGGATATTTCAGCATAGTCGCCTCCCAATGCGTTTTCCCCATTATAGCAGAGAAAACAGGGAAAGACAACAAAAGAATTCCTTACGAAACCACTGCGGTCAAGCGCTGCAAACCCCCGCGCGATTGACGCGCGGGGGCGGAATGCTGTTCTTATTCCAGAAGAGACGCCCGGAAGGCTGCCATATCCACCGTCTTTCCCGTAAGACGGGACTGCTCCAGAGCGCAGGCCATGAGATGGCTCTCCACACTGCGGGAAATGGAGCTGCGGGATTCCCTGTCCGGGTTTTGAAGTCCCTCGGTAAAATCTTCCATAATCCCGGCATCTCCCCCGCCATGGCCGCTGGGACCGGTGCGGACGTTGATAACCCGGGAATCAAAGCTTTCTGCCGGGCTGGCGGCAAATTTTGTGACCACAATCTGCCGCTTTCCGTCGTCGGCCTCAATCTCTCCGTCCTCGCACATAATATGCAGATTCCTGTGGACGGCGTTGGTCTGGGCGGTGAGGGAGAAGGTGGCGGTCACACCGTTTTCAAATTCCAGGATCATACTCATATGGTCGCAGACATTGTTGTCGCACCGGTAGACACAGCGTCCGTAGGGGCCGGAGCGCAGGGCTTTCTCCAGGGCTTCCGGGGTCTGTTCCAAACACACCACATCCGCCGGCCACTGGCCCAGAAGGGGCGTATAGACCCGGTAGGCGTTAAAGCGGCACGTATCCGCGGCAGGGCAGTCACAGCACCGCTCCCCTGCCCCCTGGGGCGCGTTTTCCGGGCGGAAAAAACTTAGCCCGCCGAAAGCGGAAACCTTGGTGCAGTGGGAGCCGGTGAGCCACAGCAGAATATCCAGGTCATGGCAGCTCTTTTGCAGGATGATGGGGCTGGACAGACGGTCATTGCGCCAGTTGCCCCGGACAAAGGAGTGGGCCATATGGTAATTGCCGATGTTTTCCGAATGCTTGATGGCAACAATTTTCCCCAGCTCTCCCCCGTCCAGAATCTGCTTCAGGGTACCGAAGAAGTTGGTATAGCGCAGCACATGGCAAACGGTGATCCGCCTGCCCAGAGTGTTGGCCTTTTCCTCAATGGCAACGCACTCCCGGGGGTCCGGGGAGATGGGTTTTTCCAGGAGAATATCATAGCCGCAGTCCAGGGCAGCCATGGTGTGGGCGAAGTGGTCCCGGTCCATGGTGGCAATAATGGCAGCGTCGGCGATTTTCCCCAGGGACAGAAGGGCCAGGCCGTCGGAAAAACGCATATTCTCGGGAACCTTCAGCTTCTGCCCCGCGTCCGCCAGCCGGTCGGGCCGTTTCTCCGCCACTGCCGCGATTTCGATTCCGTGTTCCGCCGCCCAGGCGCCGTAGGTCATACCCCGGGAGCCCGCGCCAATGAGTATATATTTCATAACGCACCTCTTTTGTATCTTTTCCCCACTATATCACCAAATCAATCTTCCGGCAACAGCTTTTTCAGAATTTCTGCCGTTTCCCGGGAGGGGGGTGTCAGAGGCAGGCGGCAGCTGCCGCAGTCATAGCCCAGGCGCTTCATGGCGGCTTTCACCGGAATGGGATTGACTTCCCGGAACAGCGCCCGGATCAGAGGAAGCAGCTTCAGCTGCAAGTCCGATGCCGTGTCAAAGTCTCCGTCCAGAGCCGCCATGGCCATGGACTGCACTTCCTCGGGGAAAAGGTTGGAAACGACGGAAATGATCCCCGCCCCGCCCAGGGCCATAACCGCGGTGGCCTGGTCATCGTTGCCGCTCCAGATGGTAAATTCCGGCGGGCACTCCGCCCGGAGCCGGGCAATTTTGGAGATATCCGGAGAGGCTTCCTTGATTCCCGCGATATTGGGTATTTTCGCAAGCTCCCGGCACACCTCCACAGGCATATCCACCCCGGTACGGGAGGGCACATTATACACAATCACAGGGATATGTACCGCGGCGGCGATGGCCGTATAATGGACAACGAGGCCCTCCGGCGTGGCTTTGTTGTAGTAAGGTGTTACCACAAGCAGGGCATCCGCTCCGGCCTCCTGGGCAAGACGGCTCAGGCTGACCGCGTGCTCCGTGTCATTGGAGCCGGTTCCGGCAATCACGGTACACCGGTCCCTGAGAAAGGCCCGGGCTCTTCGGATGATGGCAAGCTTTTCCGCGTCGGAAAGGGTGGCGGATTCCCCGGTGGTGCCGCACAGGACAATCGCCCGGATTCCCGCCTCCAGCTGCCGGCGCAGGAGCTGCTCCAGCATGGGGTAGTTGACGGCTTCTCCCAGAAAAGGAGTGACCAGGGCAGTGCATGCCCCGGTAAAAACAGGTTTTTTCATAGGCTGATACCTCCACGCCAGTCTATGCATCCCGGACCACTTTTGTCTGTTGCTTTTTCCCGGGAAATCGAGTATACTGAAAAGACTAAAATGCGGAGGAATGCGGTGTGAAGACCCATGATTTTTACTATGAGCTGCCCCCGGAGCTGATTGCCCAGACCCCCCTGGAACGGCGGGATGCTTCCCGTCTGATGGTGCTGGACCGGCAAAGCGGGGCGATTTCCCACGATCATTTTTATGATATTATCCACTACCTGAATCCCGGAGACTGTCTGGTGATGAATGATTCCCGGGTACTCCCTGCCCGGCTTCTGGGTCACCGGCCCAGCGGCGGCGTAATCGAGGTTCTGCTTCTGCGGGACCTGGGAGACAAGCGGTGGGAATGCCTGGTAAAGCCCGGCAGGAAAATGCAGCCGGGAAGTACGGTCACCTTTGGAGACGGGGAGCTGACCGCCACAGTCCGGGGAGTCCAGGAGGACGGGAACCGGATTGTGGAATTTCACTACGAGGGGATTTTCCTGGAGATTCTGGACAAGCTGGGCAAAATGCCCCTGCCCCCTTACATCAAGGCGGAACTTTCCGACCGGGAGCGGTATCAGACCGTGTATTCCCGGGAGGTAGGTTCTGCCGCCGCCCCCACAGCCGGACTGCATTTTACCCCGGAGCTGCTGGATAAAATCCGGGCCAAGGGAGTAAGAACGGCGTTTGTCACCCTGCATGTGGGTCTTGGCACCTTCCGCCCGGTGAAGGCGGAGGAAATTACGGAGCATCATATGCACGCGGAGCTGTGCATGATGAACGAGAAAACCGCCCGGATTCTGAATGAGACAAGGAAGAACGGCGGGCGGATTGTCTGTGTGGGCACCACCTCCTGCCGCACCCTGGAATCCCTGGTTCTGGAGGACGGATCCTTTCGGGCAGGCTCCAAATGGACGGAGATCTTCATCTACCCCGGCTACCGCTTCCGGGCCATGGACGCCCTTATTACCAATTTCCACCTGCCGGAAAGCACCCTTGTCATGCTGGTTTCCGCCTTCGCCGGACGCGAGCACGTGCTGAACGCGTATGCCGAAGCCGTAAAAGAACGCTACCGCTTCTTCTCCTTCGGAGATGCCATGTTTATTCAGTGAGGAAAAGACTATGAACGCACCTGTGGATGTGACAAATATCCGAATAGAAACAGACCGGCTGATCCTGCGCCCCTGGCGTCAGGAGGATCTGGAGGATTTTTATGAATACGCCCGGGTGGACGGCGTGGGGCAGATGGCCGGGTGGCAGCCCCATGCATCCATGGAAAAATCCCAGGCAATCCTGGACTCCTTTATCCTTGAGAAGAAGACCTTTGCTCTGGAGTTGAAAGGCAGCGGTAAGGTCATTGGCTCTCTTGGCCTGGAAACCCAGGGAAGAAATGTCGGTATTCCTGAGGAATTGCTGGGCCGGGAAATCGGTTATGTGCTCAGCAAGGATTTCTGGGGCCGGGGGCTCATGCCGGAAGCCGTAAACGCGGTCATTGACTATTGCTTTTCTGTGCTGGGTTTTGACTATCTGACCTGCGGACATTTTGTACGAAACAATCAGTCCCGCAGAGTGATTGAAAAATGCGGATTTCACTTTCTGACGGAGTATGATTTTGAAACCCGCATGGGCACGTCGGAGCGGGTGAAGCTGTATATTCTCTATAACCCCCAAAAAGTGAGGTAATCTATGTTTGAACTGAAAAAAACGGAAGGCAGAGCCCGCCGGGGCGTATTTACCTGCGCCCACGGCACCGTGCAGACCCCGGTATTCATGAACGTGGGCACCCAGGGAGCCATCAAAGGCGCCCTCAGCGCCAAGGACCTGAAGGATATTGGCTGTCAGGTGGAGCTGTCCAACACCTACCACCTCCATCTGCGGCCCACGGATACCCTGGTCCGGGAAATGGGCGGTCTGCACAAATTCATGACCTGGGACGGCCCCATTCTTACGGACTCCGGCGGCTTTCAGGTGTTCTCCCTGGCGTCCCTGCGGCGGATCAAGGAGGAGGGCGTGTATTTTGCCTCCCATATTGACGGCCGCCGGATTTTCATGGGACCGGAGGAAAGCATGCAGATCCAGTCCAATCTGGGCTCGGACATCTGCATGGCCTTTGACGAATGCATCGAAAACCCCGCGCCCCGGGACTATGTGCAAAAGAGCACTGAGCGGACCTATCGGTGGCTTGTCCGTTGCAAAGCGGAAAACGCGCGGCTCAACGCCCTTCCGGGGACCGTCACCCCCACCCAGCAGCTGTGGGGCATCAACCAGGGCGGCACCTATGCTGACATCCGGGTGGAGCACATGAAAAAAATCCGGGAGCTGGACCTGCCGGGCTACGCCATCGGCGGACTGGCTGTGGGCGAGAGCACCCAGGAGATGTACGACATAATTGAGGCAGTAGAACCCTTTATGCCCCAGGACCGTCCCCGGTATCTGATGGGTGTGGGAACGCCAAGCAATATTATTGAGGGTGTTGCCCGGGGGGTGGATTTCTTTGACTGCGTCATGCCTGCCCGGAACGCCCGCCACGCCAGGCTCTTCACCTGGGAGGGCGCCATCAATCTGAAAAACGCCAAATACCAGCTTGACCAGCGGCCCATCGACCCCCAGTGTGACTGCCCGGTGTGCCGCCGCTATTCCCGGGCCTATCTGCGGCATCTGTTTGCGGCCGAGGAAATACTTGCCATGCGGCTGAGCGTAATGCACAACCTGTATTTCTATAATAATCTCATGCAGCGCATCCGGGATGCCCTGGACGAGGGCCGCTTCTATGAATTCCGCAGAGAATACTCCGAGAAGCTGGGAAGAAGAATATAGGGATTCACAGGAGAAATACTTCTTGCAATTTCCCGGCGGGATGATATAATAGACCATATCAAACAAAAAAGGGGTTTTTCCAATGCAGAATTTTCTGACGACTACTGCCGCTCCCGGCGCCGGCCTGGGCAGCACAGTGATTATGCTGGTGCTGATGCTTGCCGTTTTCTACTTCATGCTGATCCGTCCTGAGAACAAGCGGAAAAAGGAAGCCGAAGAAATGCGTTCCTCCGTGAAGACCGGAGACCGGATCACCACCATCGGCGGCATTATCGGCACCGTGGTCCATGTGAAGGAAGACCGGGTCGTTCTGGAGACCGGCGCTGACCAGGTTCGTATTGAACTGGCCAAGTGGGCCATTTCCTCCAACGAAACCGCCGACGAGGCCGCCAAGGCCCAGGCTAAGAAGGCGCAGGAAGCCAAGGCTAAGGCTAAGGCGGAAAAGAAGGCCGGCAAGGCCAAATAAGGACATGCGGTAATTCTGCCATAGAAACCGTCGCACGGAATAAATGAAACACAAATCGGTCAGCTCTCATGGGAGTTGGCCGATTTTCTTTCCGCCGGTACTGTATTCTGAATCGGTAAACCGGACAACGGGCTACGCCATAGTACCATGGGTTCACAGGCCCAATACATGCCCTGACAATCCGGTATGCGCTCAGTAAAGGGGCTTGATTCCCTATAAACCTTGCTGTATAATAGGTTTAAGGCAACGCCCCACATTATTGTCTGCGGATTTCGCTTCCCTGCCGATTTGCGCGGTGCTGCCTTCATAAAAAGGGGGTATTCTACATGCTGATTTCCACAAAGGGGCGTTACGCGCTGCGGGTCATGGTTGATCTTGCAGAGCATCAGACGGAGGAATTTGTTTCTCTCAAGGGCATTGCCCAGCGGCAGGAGATCTCCGAGAAATACCTGGAAAGCATCATTCGGATGCTGGTCAAGGCAAGGGTATTGGAAAGCCTCCGGGGCAAGGGCGGCGGCTATCGTCTGAAAAAGTCTCCGGACCAGTACACCGTCGGGAGCATTCTGTGTCTGACCGAAGAATCCCTGGCCCCGGTTTCCTGCCTGGAACACAACGCCGACACCTGTCCCCGGGCTTCCTTTTGCCGCACCCTCCCCTTGTGGCAGGGCCTCGATAAGGTGATTCGGGATTATCTGGATGGTGTTACCATCGCGGATTTGATGGAGCATGACACAGTCGGAGATGACTATGTGAT
>CAMEIK010000049.1 GCA_945918315.1 uncultured Clostridia bacterium | reverse complement strand
CCACCCGGGCGAACAGGGCCATGGAGCTGGCGCCCATGCCGAAGGTCAGCATGGCAGAGGTGATGGACTCCATCTCCAGATGGAACAGATACCGCAGCACCAGATACCAGGCGGTGATGTCAAACAGACCCAGGCCAACCACGGTAAAGCCCATAACGGTACCGGCGGAGAAGGCTACCCGCAGACCCGCGTTCAGGCCCTGCCGGCAGGCATTGGCGGTGCGGACATTGGAAGCGGTGGCGATTTTCATGCCCACATAGCCGCTGAGGCCGGAGAAGAAGCCGCCGGTGACGAAAGCGAAAGGAACGAACCAGGTCAGAAAGCCCATGGCCGCCATGACGCACAGCACGCAGAACATGCAGCCAAAGAAGATAATAACCACGGTGTACTGCCGGTGCAGATAGGCCTTGGCGCCGGCGCGGATGAAAGACGCGATCTTTTTCATCAGGTCGGTGCCCTCATCCACGGACAGGGCCCGTTTTGCCATCAGAACGGCAAAAGCCAGCGCGCCAATGGAACCCAGGGCGGCAAAAAGGATGAACAGTTGGCTCATTTCATAATCCTCCATTCTGTGTTGGCTCCCGGGAAATCCCGCAAAAAGGGGGGAATTTCCCTTGATCTAAGCCAAAAAAAGTTGACAAAACCCCTACCTGGAGAAAACCTCGTTTTTTTGCCGTTCCCCAGGCTGTCTATTTCGTTAATCCGAAGCCTTTCCCTTACGGGAAACGCGATTATCCCTCAGTTTCGGGCAGAGCTCTCACACCCGGGCCCGGGCAACGGTGACGGAACTGGTGCGTTCATCGCTGGTCAGGGCAGTGAAGAACTGCTGCTCCCGTTCCGCGGCTCCTCTGCCGGGGAAATTCACCTTGAACTCAATCCGGAAGGTGTGCTTGTCCTCCGCTTCCTCCACCTCCGTGGAGGTCACGATGCCGTCCGCCTCGGCAGCCAGCCGGCGGATCAGGTCCAGGACATAGGCAATGTCCGTACAGGTGGTGCTGAAGGCGTACAGAGCGTAATTATTTTTCAGCAGCAGCGTCTGCAGCCGCTCAAAAATCGTCAGGGTCACCAGCATGCAGCCGGCACCCACGAAGCCCACCGCGTAGTAGCCCGCGCCCATGGCGACACCCAGGCAGGCAACTGCCCAGATACTGGCTGCCGTGGTCAGACCCTTGATGGTAGGACCTTCCTTCAAAATGGTTCCGGCTCCCAAAAAACCGATACCGGTAATGACCTGGGCACTGAGCCGGGCAGGGTCCGGGGTCGCGCCATAGGGTCGATACTGGACAAAGAGCAGCTGACTGGTCACCATTACCACGCAGGCACCCAGCGCAACCAGCATATGGGTACGCATACCCGCCGGGCGGTGGGTGAATTCCCGCTCCGTACCGATAATCGCGCCTACCAGCATGGCAGACATCATACGCAGCAGAATATCCCAGGCGTTCAGGCTAATGGCAGTCATGTCCACAGTGGGAAGAGCAGCCGTAAGCATTCGAATCAACCTCCGTCTTGGGTTGCTTCCGGAAACCGGTCAGTTTTCCGGAAGCGTCCCGAAATGATCTTTTGTAATCCCGGTCAGCGGTAACGGGTACCGCCTCCCAGGGTCATGCAGTCGTAGGCCTTTCTGACCTTGGCGTAGTTGCCGTCCCGATCCAGGGCAATGCCCCGGCCTACACCGTCCACAATGGTGCCCCGGCCCAGCTTTTGAAGCTTTTCGTCCAGGGCCCGGAGCATGGCAGGGGCGCTGCCCGGCTCGGTGGACCGTCCGTCAAAGATGATGTGGTAGTAAACGTTCCTGACACCCTCCGCCATTTCCGTGAGCATCAGCGGATAGTCAATACAGCCGTGGCTGGACTTTTCCGTCAGATAGGCGATAAGATGCAGGTCGCCCGCCTTTTTCGCTCCCTCGATGGCATGGAGGAAAATGGGATTGGTCCGGAAGGCGCCGCTGCGGATGGCCTCGTCCATGCGGACATCGTCCTGGGCCACCACCCGTCCGGCGCCCAGGTTGGAGTGACCGGCCTCGGAGTTGCCGGGTTTGCCGGCCTTCAGACCCACATCCTCACCGGAGGCCCGGAGGCGGCAGTTGGGATAGGTCTTCAGCAGCGCGTCCCAGGCGGGAGTTTCGGCCAGGTAGATGCCGTCGCCGTCGTCATGGGTGCCGTAGCCCCAGCCGTCCAGAATCATGAGCATCATTTTCTGATTCCGGATCTCCGGGGCGTCAATGAGGGAAGCCCCCGTCATCTCGGCAGGCTGGGGAAGGCCCAGCACCTGCAGCACCGTGGGAGCCACATCTCCCAGCCGTCCGTCGTGGAGGGGCACCTGCCTGCCCTGGGGGTCCAGGACCACAAAGGGCACCAGATTGGTGGTATGGGCCACATGGGGCTTGCCCTTGGCGTCGTAGAGAGCCTCAATATTGCCGTGGTCCGCGGTGACCGCCACGAAATAGCCGTGCTCCCGGGCGTACTCCGCAACCTCGCCCACATAGCGGCTGACGGTGGAAGCGGCCTTCAGCTTGGCCTGCGTATTCGCCGTATGGCCGATGACGTCGCCATTGGCGAAGTTCGTCAGGATGAAGTCGTAGCCCGTATCCACGGCGCCTTTTACCTTCTGCGCCACCTCCGGCAGGCTCAGCTCCGGCTTCTGGTCAAAGGGAATCCCCTTGGGAGAGGGCACCCGGACATCGGTCTCGCCGGGGAAGGGCTCGTTCCGCCCGCCGTTAAAGAAGAAGGTCACATGGGCGTATTTTTCCGACTCGGCGCAGTGGAACTGGGTAAGTCCCGCCTCGCTGATGACCTGGGCCAGGGGCATGACCACCTTTTCCGGAGCGAAGGCAATGGGCAGATCCTTGAATTTGTCGTGGTACATGGTCATGATGACAAATTCCAGATCCTTCAGATATGTACGGTCAAACTTGTCGAAGGCAGGGTCCACAAAGGCTTCCGTCAGCTCGATCTCCCGCTCACCCCGGCGGCAGCAGAACACCACATGGTCCCCATCCTTGATTTTGCCCACGGGATTGCCGGCCTCGTCCTCCAGAGCCATGGGCTCCAGAGAGTAGTCCGTCTGTCCCTGGGCGTAGGCGGCTTCCACGGCCCGGGCAAGGGCCTCACCGCCGGTAAACAGTGCTTCCATATTCCATCCTCCCCATCAGTCCTTGTCACCGAGAGGCGGGAACAGGTCCAGCAGCTCGGTAAAATGGTGAATAAACGTGTCCGGCTTGTTTTCCTCGGTCACCGTCTGGGGCTTTTTGTCAGGGTACTGGACCCCAACGGTCATGCCGAGCCCCGCTGCCTTGGCGCCGATGATGTCCCGGTTCAGGTTGTCCCCCACAAAGCAGGTGCGCTTCGGGTCGGCGCCGGTTTCCGCCAGCGCGTAATAGTAAATGGCCGGGTGGGGCTTGCGGATCAGGCACACGGAGGACTGCTGCACGGACTTGAAGTAGGGCCGCAGGCCGTCGTGATCCAGCCAGTCGTCCACTTCCTCCACGCCCACCAGGTCGCTGACGATGGCCAGGGTGTAGCCCCGGCGGTACAGCTCCTTTACGGTGTCGATGCCCCCCTCGGTAACCACCCGCTCACCCTTGGTTTTGCGGTAGGCCCAGGTCATTTCCGCCGCGTGGGCAGCCACCCGGTCTTTGGGGAAGTCATAGGCAAGCCACCTCGTCCACAGCACCTCCACCGGCGCCTCGCAGTAGTAGCTCAGGGCCCACTCCCTGTACTTATCATACCGGGGCTCAATCACGTCCCGGTAAAAATCCTCCGGATCGGTGTCCACCCCCAGGCAGCGGGTGATTACCGCTTTTGCCTGGCGCTGGTACTCCCGGTCCTTCCGGATAACCCGGAAGGTATCTCCCAGGTCGAAAAAGATGGTATCAATCTGCTTTTCCATGGACTAGCCTTTCTGCTGCAAAAAGGGCAGCTCCAGAATATCCGTAAAGCGGTGCACAATGTAATCCGGCCGGTTTTCCTCGGTAATGGTCTTCTTCGCCAGCTTTTCGGGGCTGATGTAAAGGATGTTGGCCCCGATGCGGGCCGCCTTGGCCCCGGTGATGTCCCGGTTCAGATTGTCCGCCACAGAGGCGCATTCCTCGGGCTTCAGCCCCAGCGCCTGGCAGCCCAGGAAGTACATCTGGGGGTCCGGCTTACGGATGTGGCAGACGGAGGAAAGAATCACGGCGTCAAAGTAGGGTTCCAGACCATCCTCCCGGAGCCAGTCATAGATTTCCGTCTCTCCGATGAGGTTTGAGATAATGCCCAGCTTGTAGCCCCGGGCGTGGAGGGTATGGATGACCTCCACGCCGCCCTCCACCACATGCCGCAGGCCCTTGACCTGACGGTACTGGTAGGTCATTTCGTGGCAGATCCTGCGAAGCGTTTCCTCCGGGTACTCAGGAAGGAGCCATTTGGCCCAAAGCTCGTAGTCCCCGGCCTCCTTGTTCTCCGTCAGGGCCCATTCCCGGTAGGGCTCATACCGGCGCTCCACCATATCCATGAACGCCTCTACATCCCGGGCTCCCGCAAGCTCTGCCATCCGGGCGGCGGCCCTTGCCTCATGCTCCGGCACATGCTCGGCGATGCGGAGGGTGCCTCCCAGGTCAAAAAATACGCCTTTGATTTCTTCCATGGCCTTACCCCCTGGCGGGCAGCAGGTCCAGCAGCTCGGGGATGCCATGGATGCGGTAGTCCGGCTGCACCGTGGGGGCCTTGCCCTCCCGGTCGGCGGTGCCCGCGTCCTCAAAGAGGATCATGGCGCCGAATCCGGCGTTCACGGCACCCTCCACATCCCGCACCGGGTTGTCGCCCACATAGGCGCAGTTTTCCGGCTTGGAGCCGATGCACCGGGCCGCCAGCTGGTAGATGGTGGGGTCGGGCTTGCGCAGCCGCACCTTGGAGGAAAGGATCACGGTTTTGAAGCAGTCGGCCACGCCGTCCCGGCACATCCAGTCGGGGATCTCCGTCTCGGTGACGGTGTTGGCGATGATGCCCAGCTTGTAGCCCCGGGCTTTCAGCTCGTGAATGGTCTCCAGGGTGCCCTCGTGGACCACCCGGCGGCCGTCATGGTCCCGCCACAGCCGGGTCAGCCGGGCGGCGTTGGGGCCTATCACCTCGGCGGGGTAATCCGGCAGCATGTAGTAAAGCCACAGCTCCATTTCGGAAACATCCAGCAGCTCGGTTTTGGCCAGCTTCCGGTAGGCCTTCCAGTTCTTTTCCAGCTTGGCAAAGAACTCGTCGTGGGACTCCTTCGTTCCCACCAGCTCCATCAGTTCCCTTTCGGCAGCGGCGGCAAATTCCGGGTCCTCCACCACATAGCGCAGGGTCGCGCCTACATCAAAGAAAACGGTATCAATGTTGTTGTTCATTCGGATTCCTCCCAATGTTATTTTTCTGTGTTTTGTAAACTCTGCTTTCGCTTGCGAAGAAAGCTCCGCCGCCGCGCCGGGGACGAACAATCCCGGGTTTCCGGATTTTTCCCCGATAACAGTGTAACCCGCGGCCGTCAATTATCCAATGTCAATTTGTCCGTATTACCTGTCATTTTGTCCGTTTTCCCGGGCAAGGATGTCGGGAATTTCCGCCAGATCCTCAATCAGGTAGTCCGGCTTCCAGGGCCCGTTTTCCAGTCCCCTGTCCCGATGGGCAACGCCGGGGTTCCGAATCTGGATCATGAGACGCCAGCCCGCGGCCCGGGTGCCCCGGACATCCCGGGAAATGGTGTCGCCCACATAGGCCAGTTCTTCGGGGGCCATGCCCATTTTCCTCTCCGCCACCCGGAAAATATCCGGATCCGGCTTGCGGATGCCGGTGCCGCAGGAGGTGATCACGCAGTCCATATAGCCATCGATGCCGTACTCCGCCAGGAAGTGGGGTACCACCGACCGGGAAATGATATTGCTGATAACGCCCATGCGGAAGCCCATTTCCCTCAGGCGCTCCATGGTCTGGGCCAGGTGGGGCCGGCGCATAACCCGCACCCGCTCATAGTCGTAAAGGAAGCTCAGCTCCTCGGACATGGGCGAAAGCTGCTCCGGCGTCAGCTTCTGCTCCCGCAGAAACCACCTGCTCCAGATTTCCGCCGTCGGAAGCTCCCGCAGATCCTGCTCCGAATGGCGCTTGTATTCCTCCGCGTTCACGTTCAGCTGATTGGCCAGGGCTTCCGGAGAAATGTCCAGCCGGATGCCGTAGTCCCCCATCCGTTCAATCACCCGCCGGGCAAACCATACGTCTCTGCCGGGCGGGGAATCGCTGACATGGAGGGTGCCGCCCAGGTCAAATAAAACGCCCCGAATCATCTGCCTTCCTCCTTTTCCATGTATCCGGTGCGCTTTTGGCGCGCCGGGTCTCAAACGTTTACGGTCTTTCTGTTTTGATTCTACCCCATAGTGCCCAGTTTGTCAACTGCTTTTTGAACTTTTTTTGTTATAAATTTACTGAAAATATGAATTCTTAGGCATTTTCGAAACATTTCCGGTAATTTGCGCAAATTGTGCGCAAACTGGAGTGCAAACAGGCGTTTCTTTCCGCTCTTTCTCCGGAATATTCGGTTCTCCGCCCCCTTCTTTGGGGATTATTTACAAGAGCATTCGACGGAAAAAAAGTTTTTTTACGATACTACACAATTTTCCCTTGCTTTTTTGCGAAAACGCTTTTACAATAGAGTTGCGAAAATAAAGCGCACATTTCCGTAACGAGGTGACCGTATGAAAAACGTTACCATCAAGGATGTGGCAAAAGCCGCGGGTGTCTCCTATTCCACCGTGTCCCGGGCGCTGTCGGGCAGCCCCGAGATCAGTGAGGAAACCAGGGGGCGGATCCTGGATATCTGCAAGGAAATGCACTACACCCCCAACACCGTGGCCAGGTCCATGGTCATGAAAAGCACCAAGCTTCTGGGGCTCATCCTTCCGGGCATCAATAATCCCTTCATGTCCGAGCTTTCCTATCACATTGACCGTCAGGCCCGGGCCAGAGGCTACAATATTATCCTGTGCAACTCCTCCCGGGACATTGAGCAGGAGCGGGAGCTCTTTGAGCTGATGATCGGCCGCCAGGTGGACGGCGTAATCCTCCTGCCCGCGGGGCCCGAGAGCTACGACAGCCTGCAGCCCTTCTTCTCCAGGCTTCCCACGGTGTTTGTGGGAGAAAACCTCCGGGATGCCCAGGAGAGCTATGTCTCCGTGGATAATTTCCGGGGGACCTATATGGGTGTGGAGTACCTGTACCGGCTGGGGCACCGGGACATTCTCTATTTCGGCAAGCGGCAGGGCAGTATCACCCACCAGCTCCGCAGCGAAGGCTACGCCGCCGCCTGTCAGGACCTGGGGCTTACCCCCCAGTTCTGCAACAACACCTTCCCCGGCACCTCCATTAAATATGGCTATCAGCTGGCCAAGCAGCTTCTGGTTCAGGAGCGGAGATTCACCGCCGTGTTCGCCTCCACCGACACCAACGCCCTGGGCATCATGCAGGCGGCGGAGGAAATGGGACTGAAAATTCCCCAGGATTTCTCCCTGCTGGGCTTCGACAATATCCGGGACAGCGGCCTGCCCCGCATTGAGCTGACCACCATCGAACAGCCTATGAAAATGCTGGCCTCCGTTGCCGTCCACACTCTGCTTGAAAAGGTCCAGAACGAGCTGGCAGGCTATACCCACCGGATTCTCACCCCCACCCTCATCGAGCGCTCCTCCTGCCGGCAGGTTTAAC
>CAMEIK010000048.1 GCA_945918315.1 uncultured Clostridia bacterium | reverse complement strand
ACCATCGCTGCCGTATCCACAGGCAATCAGGTTTCCGCAATCGGCATCCTCCGTCTTTCCGGAGATGACTGCATTGCCGTTTCGGATACCGTGTTTACCTTAAACAGCAAAAAATCTCTGTCCGAACTGCCGGACCGGCGTCTCAGTATTGGCGCTCTCCATGACAAGCAGGGCCGGGTTATCGACCAGTGCATGGTTGTGGTAGCCCGGGGACCTCACAGCTATACCGGAGAAGACACCGTGGAATTTCACTGCCACGGTTCCCCCGCCGTGCTGGCGGCAGGGCTGGAAGCCCTGTATCTGGCAGGGGCCCGGCCTGCCCAGCGGGGAGAATTCACCAAGCGGGCGTTCCTCAACGGGAAGCTGGATCTGACCCAGGCGGAAGCCGTCATTGATCTGATTGAAGCCGACACTGCGGACGCCGCCGCCAACGCCGCCGGACAGGTAGCCGGACATCTGCAAAAGGCCCTGGCCCCCATCTATGACAGTCTTACGGACATTTGCAGCCATTTTCACGCGGTGCTGGACTATCCGGACGAGGATATTGCGGATTTCGGCCTGGAAAACTACGGCAGCACCCTCCGAAAGGACGCGAAAGCCCTCTATGCGCTATTGCAGACCTATGGTCAGGGCCGGATTTTGCGGCAGGGGGTTTCCGCCGCCATTGTGGGACGGCCCAACGTGGGAAAATCCAGTCTTTTGAACGCCCTTGCCGGCTGCGACCGGGTGATCGTCACAGATATTCCCGGAACCACCCGGGACACCGTGGAGGAAACCGTGATGGTGGGCTCCACCCGCCTGCGGCTGACGGACACCGCCGGAATCCGGGAAACCCAGGACGCCCTGGAAGCTATGGGTGTGGCCCGGTCCCGCCGGGCCATGGAGGAGGCGGACCTCGTAATTTTCGTGTGCGACGGCTCCGTGCCTCTGACGGAGGAAGACCATACGATCATCAACCTTTGCCTGGACGCCCCCAACGCCCTGGCTCTGATCAACAAATCCGATCTGGGCAGCGCCGTAGTGCCCAGCGACCTGCCCTTTATGACCGTCATCCCGGTCAGCGCCGTGACGGGCCAGGGTTTGGAGCAACTGGCAGACGCGGTGGACGTTCTTTTTGCCGGACAGGTTCCCTGCGACGGCTCCATCCTCACAAACCCCAGGCAGTATGACGCCTGCCGCAGGGCCTATGAAGCCATGCTCCGTGCCATGCAGGGCCTGCAATTGGGGCAGACCCCCGACGCGGTGCTCACCGATGTGGAGGAAGCCATGGAAGCCATGGGAGAGGTCACCGGCGCAACGGTGCGGGAAGATATTACCGCCAGGATCTTTGAACGGTTCTGTGTGGGGAAATAAGCAAATGTGACAGAGCTGTTCGTTTTTCCCCGGAAAATGTAAGAAGAAGCGATGGAAGCGGCACGGATGCCCATGGTATCATAGCGCAGTATCCGAAAGAAAGGAAAACCGTGCTATGCCAAAGAACACCTTACGCTTCATTCCGTTTCTGATCACGGCGCTTCTGCCGTGGAATCAAACTGTCACCCGGGGAGGAAAGATAAAATGAGTCTTTTGATTGTATCTCATCTGAAAAAGGTTTACACCTCCCGCTTCGGCGGCCAGAGTGTGGAAGCCCTGCGGGATGTGAATTTCACCATTGAGGACGGAGAATTCGTCGCCATCATGGGCGAGTCAGGCTCCGGCAAAACCACCCTTCTAAACATTCTTGCCGCCCTGGACCGGCCCACCTCCGGCCAGGTCATCCTGGACGGCCGGGATCTGGCATCCGTCCGGGAAAAGGACCTGACCGCGTTCCGGCGGGACAACCTGGGATTTGTGTTTCAGGAGTTCAACCTGCTGGACACCTTTACCCTGGAGGATAACATCCTGCTCCCCATGGTACTGGCAGGGATCCCCTATCCTCAGATGCAGGACGCTCTGGAGCCCATCGCAACAAAGCTGGGCATTCTGAATCTATTGAAAAAATATCCCTATGAGGTGTCCGGAGGACAGAAGCAGCGCGCGGCCGTTGCCCGTGCTCTCATCATGAAGCCCCGGATTATCCTGGCGGACGAGCCCACCGGCGCTTTGGACTCCAAGTCCTCCGATGAGCTGCTGCGGGTCTTCGGCAGGGTCCATGACGGCGGTCAGACCGTGCTCATGGTCACCCACTCCGTCAAGGCCGCAAGCTGCGCCGACCGGGTGCTGTTCATCAAAGACGGACAGGTATTCCACCAGCTCTACCGGGGCGAAAGCTCCCATGAGCAGCTGTACCAGCGGATCTCCGATACCCTGACCCTGCTGCAGACGGGAGGGGAGGAAGGATGACCGCACTCTATCCCCGGCTGGCCGTCACCGGCATCCGGAAAAACAGCAAGCTGTATTTCCCCTACATCGGCACCTGCATCGGCATGGTAACCATGTACTATATCATCCACTCCCTCAGCTTCTCCCCCACCCTCCGGGAAATGAAGGGCGGCGGAACCATGGAAGCGATCCTGGGTCTGGGTGTATTCGTGATCGCTATTTTTGCTGTCATTTTTCTTCTCTACACCAATTCCTTCCTCATTCGCCGGAGAAACAAGGAGTTTGGCCTGTACCATGTACTGGGCATGGGAAAGCCCGCCATTGCCAGGATTCTGACCTGGGAGACATTATTAACCGCCGTCATCAGCATCGTGCTGGGACTTACTGTGGGCATCGCTCTTTCCAAGCTTGCCGAACTGCTGCTTCTTAAAATCGTACACGGCCAGGTGGACTACCGGATCACCCTGTCGGCTGAGTGCGTAACAGACACCGTCATCATGTTCGGCTGCATCTTCCTTCTTCTGCTTCTCAAATCCCTGTGGACGGTGTACCGCTCCGACCCTCTGGCCCTGCTGAAAAGCGAAACCGTGGGAGAAAAGCCGCCCAAAGGGAATTGGCTTCTTGCCCTTGCAGGGATTGTGATGCTGGGGATCGCCTACTACTTCGCCGCAACCATTAAAAATCCCAGTATGGCGGTGGGCGTTTTCTTCCTGCTGGTAATTCTGGTGATCATAGCAACCTACCTGCTGTTCATTTCCGGCTCCGTGACCCTGTGCCGCAGCTTGCAGAAGAATAAAAAATACTACTACCGGAAAAACCACTTTGTTTCCGTGTCCACCATGGCCTACCGGATGAAGCGAAACGGCGCGGGCCTTGCTTCCATCTGCATTCTGTCCACCATGGTGCTTGTGATGATTTCCTCCTCCGCCAGCCTGTACATTGGGGCGGAGGACAGCCTCCGGGCCCGCTACCCCAGGGACAACGAAATTGACCTGAAGCTGGATACGGCAGCGGAATTTGACGAAGACCATATTGGACTTGTACGGCAGGCCTACGAAAAGAGCCTCCGTGACAGCGGTGTTGTCCCGGAGAATCTGCTGGACTTCCGCTATGCAATGGTTCTGGCACTTCAGGACGAAGACAGCTTCCAGCCGATCAGCTCCGCATTTATTGCCACAGACACTTCCGCCACAGGAGGTGACCCCTACGCGCATATCCGCGTCATCTATTTTCTCTCCGCCCGGGACTACAATACCCTCATGGGTGTGAACCTCTCCCCCGCTCCCGGAGAAGCGTATCTTTCCGCTCTTAATTGTTCCTACACACCGGATTCGGTGAACATAGGCCCCCTCACTTTCCAGATCCCGGAGGGCAGCGTCGGCTTCCCTCCCATCGGGGAAAGTATGGGAAGCATCATTCCCTCCCTGCTTCTGGTGGTTTCCGACTGGGACCAGGTGCTCCCCACGGCAGACATGGAATTAAAGGACGGCGAGCCTGTCCTGGATCTTCGCTGGTGCTACGGTTACGATTTGGACTGCAGTGACGCAAAAAAAATGCAGGTGTTCCAGGCCCAGGAGGATGCGCTGCATACCTTGGATTTTCTTATGGAGAACGGCTATGGCTGCCGGGTAGCATGCAAAGCGGAAGCGCGGCGGGATTTTTATATGTTCTACGGCAGCCTGTTTTTTATTGGCATTGTGCTGAGCATCGTCTTCCTCTTTGCTGCCGCCCTCATCGTCTACTACAAGCAGATCTCCGAGGGGTATGAGGATCAGGCCAGATTCTCCATTATGCAGAAGGTCGGCATGACAAGGCAGGATATTCGCAGAAGCATCAACTCTCAGGTGCTTACCGTGTTTTTTGCTCCGCTGCTGTTTGCGGGGCTGCACATGGCCTTCGCCTTTCCCATGGTGTGGCTGATGCTTCGGATGTTCGGTATGAAGAATCTGATTCTGATGGTTCTGACGACCCTGGCCGCCTTTGCCGTCTTCGGCGTGTTCTATATCATCATCTACTGGTTTACCGCCGGTGCCTATTACAGTATCGTCAGCGGCGCAAGACAGGAGCCCTGATTTCTTGCTCCTTGACTTTTCTGTCTCCCCGGTTCATAATGAATACCGTTCCCTACCGCCGGAAAAGGAACTCAAACAAAGAGAAAGGCAGGAGAATCTATGCACAGAGCCGTAGAAATTGCCCTGGGAGAGGTTGGTTATCTGGAAAAGAACACCCCGGATGCCCTGGACGAAAAGGAAACAAACCCTGGGTCCGCCAACTTTACCAAATATGCCCGGGATATGGATGCCATGTCCGACTTTTACAACGGCAGAAAGCAGGGCTATCCCTGGTGCGATGTATTTGTGGACTGGTGCTTTGTCAGGGCCTATGGGGAGACGATGGCCCGGACCCTCCTGTGCCAGCCGAATAAAAGCAAGGGAGCCGGATGCCGGTACTCCATGGAATACTACCGTGAGAAAAACCGTCTCTTTTTCCAGCCGGAGCCGGGAGATCAGATTTTCTTCCAGACGGACGGCAAGGTCTGCCATACGGGGATTGTCACCGGGATTGCCGGCGGAATGGTTCATACCGTGGAAGGCAACACCTCCTCGGAACCCGGTGTGGTTGCCAACGGCGGCTGTGTACGGGAAAAGCATTACCCTCTGGATTCCCCCGTCATCGCGGGCTACGGACGGCCGGATTACGCAATGGCAGAGTGCCCCGTATCCGTCTGAACGATTGCATAAAACCACCCCGACCGATTTTCGGCCGGGGTGGTCAGGTTAATAGGGAAAGGTTTTTCCGATAGTCAGATCGTAGCGCCGGAGAAAGGGCGCAACATCGAGGCCCTTATTTATGTAGTCCAGCAGCAACCTTGCCGCGGCTGCGCTGTCGCTTTCTGCCCGGTGGTGCTCCAGCCCGATGCCGCACCGGGCGCACAGGGTATTGAGCCGGTGATTCTCCAGGTTGGGGTAGCAGTACCTTCCCATCCGGCAGGTGCAGGCGTACACCACTTCTTTTTTCCAGTGAACCCGGTAATCCCGCAGGCACTTATACAGAACGCCCATATCAAAGGGCGCGTTGTGGGCCACCAACACCCCGGATGCAAAGTCGGGCTCCAGCCGCTCCCAGATCTCCGGGAACGTGGGGGCCGAAGCCGCCATTTCCGGGGTAATGCCGGTGAGGGAAATGTTAAAGTCGTCAAAGCCGCATTCCGGATTCACCAGCGTGCCCCATTCCTTTACAATCTGCCCATTTTCCACCACGGAAACGCCGATGGCGCTCATCCGGTGGTTTCGGCAGTTGGGCGTTTCCACATCAAAAACAACAAATTTCTCTATGTTCATATTTCTCCTGTTACCCCAAGGCATATTTCGTCTTCCACTTTCCGCCAACCATCCGGCCAACGAAGAAAGCGGTGCGGCAGATCCAGTCCAGAACCATGGCAATCCAGACACCCACGGCGCCCATACCAAAGTGGACGCACAGGAGCCAGGAAGCTCCCACCCGCAGGATTGCCATGGACGCAATGCTTACCACCATGGTAAAGCGCACATCGTTGGCTGCCCGCAGGGCATTGGGAAGAACAAAGGACGCGGGCCACAGCAAAACGGCAAAGCCCTGATGGGTCAGAACCAGAATCCGGGCAAGGGCCACCGTCTCGGGGGACAGGGACTTGTACAGCCCGATCAGCGGACCCACAAAAATCATCAGCACAATGTTCAGGGCCCCCTGGTACAGGTAGGCCCACTTCATGAGCTTTTTGGCGTAGAATGTAGCCTGCTCCGTGTCCCCGGCGCCGATACAGCGGCCCACAACCGTCACCATAGCCAAACTCATGGCCTGACCGATAATTACACCCACCGAGTCCAGATTATTGGCTACGGCGTTGGCGGAGGTCTGGCTGGTGCCGAACAGGGCGATCATACTGACCACAATCACCCGCCCCAGCTGGAACAGACTGTTTTCAAAGGCGGAGGGAATCCCAATATGGAGGATCTTGCCCATCATTTTGGGACGCAGGGGAATAAGATTTCCCCGTCTTATGGCAAGCTCCTGCCCCTTTCCGGAAGCAAGGCCCAGGATGACGACTGCCGCCACCGCCCGGGACACAAGAGTTGGCACCGCCACTCCGGCAACCCCCATTTTCAGGCCATAGATGCACAGGGCGTTGCCGCCGACATTCAATAGATTCATCAGCATGCTGACCTTCATGGACAGCTTGCTGTTTCCCACGCTGCGGAAGATGGCCGCTCCCGCGTTATACAGGGCGATAAAGGGGAAGGATAGGGCCGTGATCCGGAAATACACCAGTCCCGCCGCCATCACGTCGTCCGCAATGGCGCCAAAGAACAGCTTCAGCAGGCCGCGGGAAAAGAGCAAACTGGCCCCCATCACCAGCAGGCCAAAGAACAGAGCCATGGTGACAAGCTGACCGGCGGAATCCCGGGCGGCATTCCGGTTCCGGGCGCCCAGGTACTGGCTGGTGACCACCGCGCCGCCGGTTGCCAGGGCGGCAAACAGGTTCAGCACCACATTATTGATCATATCCACTAAGGACACCCCGGAAATGGCGGCCTCTCCCACGGAGGACACCATAATGCCGTCGCACATACCCACCAGAATCGCAAGGCTCTGTTCAATAATCAGCGGAATAATCAGCCGCACCAGAGCCCTTGTGGAAAACAGTTTTTCATCTGCCCGTATCAGCGGACCCACCCTCTTGTCCCTGCCCAATGGCGTTTCCGGCGCTTTACACGCCCCACATTCCATGGCTTTTTCTTTGCCGCTGCATTATACCTCTTTTTTCTTGTTCCCGCAATCCTTTTTTCCCCATACTTGCATTGGGGTGAAAAAATGATATAATATTCCCAAAACAAATCCTTCAAAGGAGGGGAAATATGTACCGGATTCTCATTGTGGAAGACGACTCCGGGATCGCCCGGGGCGTGGCCGAGGCCGTTGCCGCCTGGGGAATGGAAGCAAGCCGCGTCCGGGATTTCCGGGATGTAATGGGCCAATTCGCGGAGTATTCTCCCCACCTGGTGCTCATGGACATCGGGCTGCCCTTTATGAACGGCTACCACTGGTGCGCCGAAATCCGGAAGGTCTCCAAGGTTCCCATCCTGTTTCTTTCCTCCGCCTCGGACAATATGAACATCATCATGGCCATGAATACGGGAGCCGATGACTTCATCGCCAAGCCCTTTGACAGCAGCGTGCTCATCGCCAAAATCCAGGCGCTGCTGCGCAGGGCCTACGCCTTTGGGGAAAGCATACCCATCCTGGAGCACCGGGGAGCCGTACTGAATACCGGAGACGGCACCCTGCGCTACGGAGAACGGGAGCTCACCCTGTCCAAAAACGAATTCCGGATTCTGCTGGTGCTCATGCGCAGCCGGGGCAAAACCGTCAGCCGGGAGAAGCTCATGGAGGCGCTGTGGCAGACCGATGAATTTGTGGACGAAAATGCCCTGACGGTGAACGTGGGAAGGCTTCGCAGAAAGCTGGACTCCATCGGACTGTCGGACTTTATCCAGACCCGCTTCGGCGTGGGCTATGTCATCGTTTAGCGGAGGGCTGCCATGAAAGAATGGTTTCGGGAAAAC
>CAMEIK010000047.1 GCA_945918315.1 uncultured Clostridia bacterium | reverse complement strand
ATGTTTTTCTGTCAGCATTTCCGCCATTCCCGCTGCCGTACATGCCACGGGTGCCGAGAAGGGCCAACAGAACACCAAGGAAGCCGCCCAGGAGTTTGGAGGCCAGCATGGGAAGAAGCATGGTCTCCTCCACCCCGGCGGTGAAGCCCAGATGGGCGGCAAGGCCCGAAGCGCCGCAGACCAGAAAAGCGGCGCACAGGATTCTGCCCCGCTTGTCCATATCCCTGACGAGGACAATGGCGGGAACGACACTGACCATCCCGACCAGAAGCCCCGTTACACTGGCGCCGTTCATCCCCGTGCGCCGGGCAGCCCAACGCAGGGGTTTTTCCAGGGCCCGCTGCAGGAGCTCCGCCAGGGGAAGACTTCCCAGCATGACGATGCCGATGGACCCGGCAACAGCCACCGCGTCCTCAATCGGTGTGATACCGGGCAGAAGCGCCAGTCCGGTCATGTACTCCACCGCGCCCAGCATAAGGCCCAGGGTGGCCAGGATCTGAATGACGCGAGCAAAGACACCGAAGCCCCGGATGGCGGCATCAGTGCGTTTCAGAATACACAGAAGCAGCAGCCCGGACAGGACGAGCACCGGAAGACTGTTCAGAAGGGTTTCCGTCAGGCTGAGGCCCGTCATCAGTCCCCCCAGAAGCAGGGCGGGGGGCATGGCAATCAGGCCGAACAGGACGCCCCTGGCGAAGTCCGGACGGTGGTTCTTTTCCAGCATCCCCATGCCTACGGGAATGGTAAAGGACACCGTACAGCCCAGGGTGGCGGCTACCAGAATTCCGGCATACCGTCCCACCCGGGGATCCAGAGAAAGATCCCGGGCAAGCTGGTAGCCGCCCATGTCAATGGCAAGAATGCCGCCGAAGATGCCGGGGTCCATGCCCAGGGCGCGGCAGGCAGGGGACACGAAGCGCTCCAGAACCTGTGACAGCAGGGGAGAAAGACAGAGAATTCCCACCATGGAAAGGGCTGTGGGGCCCATGAGAAGAAAGCCCTGTTCAAATTTCTCTCCCAGCTTAAGACGGTTGCCGAAAATCCGGTCCATGCCCCCCAGGACGGCGCCCGCCGCCATGATCCACAGAATGATCCGTTCCATAGTCTTACCTTTTCACCATGACGGCCTCGATGTCGGGGACGGTTCTCGGAATGGAGGCGGAGAGGTTTTCGCAGCCGGTTTCCGTAATGAGGCAGTTGTCCTCCAGCCGGAAGCCAATGCCCCAATCCTCATGGTAAATACCCACATCGACGCAGAATACCATTCCCGGAGCCAGCTTCCCGGGACGCTCTACCACATCATGAACGTCAAAGCCGATGTGGTGGGCGCCGCCGTGCCACATGAGCCTGCCTATGTCGGCGGTGTCCTCCAGAACCCCGGCGGCCTTGAGAAGCTGAGCGTTATAGCGGCGGATCTCGGCGTCCACTTCCTCCATGGCAAAGCCCGGCTTCAGGATGGAGAACATGTGGTTGGAGGTTGCCAGGGCGCATTCATAGAGAAGCTTCTGCCGGTCCGTGAAGCGGCCGCCGCAGGGCCAGCCCCGGGATACGTCGGTAATCAGATTGTCCCACTGGGCACCCACATCGTTGAGAACCATGTCGCCGTCCCCGGCCTGCCCGGTATAGGAATAGTAGTGGATGCAGAAATTGTTTCGTCCGGCGGAAATGATGGGGGGAAAGCCCGGGCCCTTGGGGCCGAACTGACCCAGCGCCCGGTCAAATTCTGCTTTGTACTGATACTCGTACATGCCGGGGCGGGAGGCACGCATCATGGCAAGGATGCCCGCGCCGGTGATTTCTTCCGCCCGGCGCAGGGCAGCGATCTCACAGGGCTGCTTGATGGTTCGCAGGGCCCGCAGAACGAAGCTGGCATTGTCAATTGCCAGATAGGGCCACTCCCGGGCGGCAAGAGACAGAAGCCGATGGGCGGGCCGGTCAATATCCTCCGGGCTCACCCGGTACAGATCCAGCGCCAGGACGGAGAATTTTCCGCTTGCCGCCAGTGCGTGCAGGTCCCGACGGAAGAAATCCGTATTTCGCACATCTTCCACGCCGGAGACGGCTTCGGCCTCCGCTTTTTTCAGCCGCCGGCCTGTCCATCGTTCTGCCATGGGGTCCCCGGGCAGAAGATACAGACGCTCCGTTACCCCGCTGCCGTCCTTCATAATGAGCAGAACGCTCTGCTTCTGCTCGATTCCCGTAAGATACACAAAATTCCGGTCGGCGAAAAAGGGATAGTATTCATCGTTGGTTTTCCGGATCTCCTCTCCGGAAAAGAAAACCGCCAGCGTACCCGGCTTCAGCCGCTGCGCCAGCTTTTCCCGGTTTCCCGAATAAAATGAACGATCCATTCTGTTTCCTCTTCTTTCTGGTTTCTCCGGAGGGTTCGGGGCAAAACGGCACCGCCCGGGGCGCATGCACCCGTTTCCTCCTCCAGGGGTATTGCGTGCCGGTCCATTATATCCCAGCGCCTGTTTAATTGCAATCCCTCCAGCCCTTCCCACTGGATTTTGAAGAGTTATATGGCAAAATGCACAAATCGATAGGGAATTACCTATTGAAAATTCACCATTTTTTATTGACAAAAGGGGAATTGCGTACTATTATTAGATATCAGAGAAAAGAAGCAGCTTATGCCACGGCATGCGCGGTTCTTTCGCCACGGTACAGGTTCTGCGTGCTTTTGGGTCCGTACTCCGAGCCATTGCCGCTTTCATCCCGGAAAGGGCAGTGGCGGAAATCGTTTTTTGAAACCGGAATAACGGCTGCGGTTGATACCTGCAGCTCAGCAAAAGAGGGGACGCTATGAAAAAACTAACATTTAAGGGCGGTGTTTTCCCGCCTGAGGGAAAGGAACTGGCCCGGGATATTCCCTTCCGGGAGTGTCCGCCGGGGGATGAGCTGATCTATCCCCTGAGCCAGCACATCGGTAAGCCCGCCAAGCCCATTGTCGCCAAGGGGGACCGGGTTCTTGCCGGTCAAAAAATCGCCGAGGCCGACGGCTTTGTGTCCGCCCACATTTTCAGCTCCGTTTCCGGCAAGGTCAAGGCCCTGGAAAACCGGCCCGATGTGTTCGGTATCAATGTGCCCTGCATTGTGGTGGAGAACGACGGCCTGGATGAAAAGGCGGAGGGCGTTGGCGTGTGGTCTGACAGCGCCAATCTGACACCCCAGGAAATCCTTTCCGCGGTCCGGGATGCCGGTATCATCGGCGCGGGCGGAGCGGGCTTTCCCACCCATGTGAAGCTGGCGCCCAAAAATCCCGGGGCAATCGAGTTCCTGATGGCAAACGGCGCCGAGTGCGAGCCCTACATCACCTGCGATGATCAGCTGATGCGGACCAAGGCCGACGAGATCGTGGCCGGTATGGAGCTGATGCTTCGTCTGCTGCCCAATGCCCAGGGCATCATTGTCATCGAGGAAAACAAGCCCGAAGCCATTGCCGCCGTCACGGCGGCCTGCCAGGGTAAGGAGCGGGTCCGGGTCCAGGTGGTAAAAACCAAGTACCCCCAGGGCGGCGAGCGTTCCATTATCAGTGCCCTCACCGGGCGGTACATGAAGCCCGGGATGCTGCCCGCGGATGTGGGCTGCATCGTGGAAAACGTGGGTACGGTCCGGAACATTTACCGGGCGGTATGCTTTCACGAGCCTGTCACCCAGAGGACCTTTACGGTGTCCGGCGACGGTGTGAAATCTCCCTGCAATCTGATTGTCAAAACCGGCACCCCCTTTTCCAGGGCCCTGGAAGCGGCGGGAGGCTTTGCCGACGGCGAGGCGCCGGAGAAGCTGCTGTGCGGCGGACCCATGATGGGAATTTCCATGCCGGGACTCCGCGCCGGTATCTGCAAGAATAACAATGCCCTGACGGTCCTGCGCAAGGATGCCGTGGCGGAGGCCCAGGCCCGGCAGACGGCATGCATCCGCTGCGGCCGGTGCAGCCAGGCCTGCCCCCTGGGACTGGTGCCCCAGATGATGGCGGACGCCGCGAAAAGGAAGGACTATGCCCGCTATGAAAAGAAGCTCTACGGCCTTGACTGCATTGCCTGCGGGTGCTGCACCTTTGTGTGCCCGGCCAAACGGCCTCTGATGCAGACCTTCAAGCAGACCAAGGCAGAGATTATGGCCATCAAACGGAAGGAGGCGGCAAAATGAATCAGACAACCCAAGAGCCCGCCGTCCGTACGGTGGTCAAACCCCATATGTCCGCCAGCCCCCACCTCCGAAACCGGCTGACTACCGGGAAGGTCATGGGGCAGGTGCTGCTGTCCCTGCTGCCCGCCGCGGTGGTGGGTGTGGTGGTCAACGGCTTCCACGCGTTCCTGGTGATTGCGGTATGTATGCTTTCCGCCGTGGCGGCGGAAACGCTTTTCTGCCTGGCTGTGCGCAGGCCCAATACGGCGAAGGACGGCAGCGCCGCGGTGACGGGCCTGCTGCTGGCCCTGTGCCTGCCGGCCAGCGTGCCGCTGTATGTCCCCGTTCTGGGCGGTGTCTTTGCCATTCTGGTGGTAAAGTGCCTCTTCGGCGGCCTGGGCAAAAACTTTATGAACCCGGCCCTGGCGGCCAGATGCTTCCTGCTGATCTCCTTCGGCAGTGTGATGACCCGGTTCACCGTGGACGGCGTTTCCTGCGCCACGCCCCTGGCGGACCTGACGGCAGGGAGATCCGTGGACATTCTGTCGGCATTTCTGGGCGTTTCCAATGATGTCATCGGCGGCTCCGTGGCGGGCATGCTGGTGGGCGGAATCTATCTGTGGCTTGTGGGCGGCATTACCCTCCACATCCCCCTGTCGGTGCTGGTTTCCTTCACGGTGTTCGTGGGCCTGTTCGGCGGTCATGGCTTCGACCCCGCCTACCTGGCGGCCCATCTGTGCAGCGGCGGTATCGTAATGGGCGCTGTGTTTATGGCCACCGACCCGGTTACAAGCCCCACCAACGCCTTTGGCCATCTGATTTACGGTACGATCATCGGTGTCCTCAGCGGTATTTTCCGGGTGTACGGCAGCGCTACGGACTCCGTAAGCTATGCCATCATTACCGCGAACCTTCTGGTTCCTGTGATTGATGAATTCGGAATCCCCCTGCCCTACGGCCTGCGCAGCGGCGCCCAGGAAGGGAAGAAACCCGGACCCGTGGTTCCGAAGGAGGCCGTCATCCTGGGCGTGATTACCCTTGTTGCCGGTATCTGCCTGAGCGGTGTGTATGCCGTGACCAAGGAGCCCATTGCCAGACAGCAGCTGGCGGCAAGCCTTGCTTCCTATCAGGAGGTCTGCCCCGGCGCGGACAAAATCGCGTATGACGAGAAGCTTTCCGCCGCGGTGGAGGCCCTGGACGGAAAGGTGTACGGCAGCGACTTTGGAAAAGCCTACATCAATGAAGCGGTGGTGGGAACCGCCGGCGGCGAGGTTGTGGGCTATGTGGTCAGTGTCACCAGCGGCGACGGCGTGGAGGGGGATATCACGCTCTCCGTGGGCCTTTCCGCCGATGGGACCGTCACCGGCATCGCCTTTACGGAGCTGAATGAAACCCCCGGCATGGGCAGCCTTTGCGGTGAGCCCGCCTTTAAGGATCAGTTCCTGGGTGTCAAAACCGACTGGTTTGTCCTCAGCGGAAGCGGTACGGTTGTTGAGGGCACCGATGAAGCGACCGGAACTGCCGACTCTGCGCAGAGCATACCCATTACCACGGTGTCTACCGCCGCCATTGACGGTGTGACCGGCGCGACGAAATCCTCCAGAGCGGTGGTAAACGCCATCAATGCCGCGCTGGACTTCTTCCGAAGCTATCAGAAGGGAGGTATGTGATATGAAACCCTGGGCTGAACGGATTTATAACGGTGTGATCCGGGAAAACCCCACCCTGGTGCTCATGCTGGGCATGTGTCCGACATTGGCGGTGACCACCTCCGCCGTGAACGCGCTGGGAATGGGTGTTTCCACCATGGCGGTTCTTATCATGTCCAATCTGGTAGTCTCCCTGGTGCGCAAGGTTATCCCCGACCAGGTCCGGCTTCCGGCGTATATTGTCATTGTTGCCTCCCTGGTTACGGTGGTGGAGCTTCTCATGGAGGCTTTCGTGCCGGTGCTTTACAAAGCGCTGGGTATTTACATCCCTTTGATTGTGGTTAACTGCATCATCCTGGGCCGGGCCGAGGCCTACGCCTCCAAGAATCCGCCCCTGCTGTCCCTGTTCGACGGACTGGGCATGGGCCTGGGCTTCACCGCCGCGCTGGTGGTGGTCGGCGCTCTGCGGGAGCTGCTGGGCAGCGGAACCATTTTCGGCGTGGATGTGACAATGGGCATTCTGGAGCCGGTGGTCATCTTTGTCAAAGCGCCCGGCGCGTTCCTGATTCTGGCGTTCCTGGTGGCTGTACTGAATGCCTGCCATATTAAAAACCGTTCCGACAAGCTGGTGGAGAGCGGCTGTGACGGCCATTGCGCCGCCTGCGGCAGTCCCTGCCCGGATAAGAAAGAGGAGGCGGCAAAATGAGCAGTCAGACCTCTCTGATTCTGATTATTCTTTCCACGGCCCTTGTGAACAATGTGGTTCTGATCCAGTTTTTGGGAATCTGCTCCTTCCTGGGTGTCTCCAAGCAGATGAAGGCCTCCCTGAGCCTGGGCCTGGCGGTGGTGTTCGTCATCACCCTGTCCTCGGCGGTGGCAAGCCTTTTGTATACCTATGTGCTCCTGCCCCTGGAGCTGACCTACCTGAAGACCATTGTCTTTATCCTGGTAATCGCGGCGCTGGTGCAGATGGTGGAGATGTTTATCAAGAAAAAATCTCCCGCGGTGTACAATGCCCTGGGCATCTACCTGCCCCTCATTACCACCAACTGCGCGGTGCTGGGCGTGGCCCTGACCAATGTCCAGGACGAGCTGAATTTCATTCAGAGCGTAACGGCCGGCTTTGGGACCGCGGTGGGCTTTACCATTGCCATTGTCCTGCTGGCGGGCATCCGCAGCCGGATTGACGAGGAAGCCATTCCCAAGCCCTTCCGGGGCGCGCCGGTGGTGCTTCTCAGCGCCGCGCTGATGTCCATTGCCTTTATGGGCTTCAGCGGCATCCTGTAAAGGAGGAAGCGGTATGAGTGCTGTGTTGATTGCCACTGCCGTTGTGGCAGTGATCGGATTTGTAATTGGCGTTGCCCTGGTGGCGGCGGGGAAGAAATTCCATGTGGAGGTTGATGCCCGGGAAACCCAGGTCCGGTCCCTGCTGCCCGGCAATAACTGCGGCGCCTGCGGCTTTGCCGGCTGCGATGCCATGGCAGCCGCCATTGTCAAGGGCCAGACCCCGGTGAACTCCTGCCCCGTTTGCTCTGCCGACGCTGTCAAAGCCATCGGCGGTGTGATGGGGGTGGAGGCGGAAGCGGCTTCCCGGAAGGTGGCCTTTGTCCGCTGCGGCGGCAGCTGCGAAAAGTCCCCGGAAACCTTCACCTATGTGGGCGTCCGGGACTGCCGGACGGCTGCGCTTTCCGGCGTGCCCGTCAGAGCCTGTTCCAGCGGCTGTCTGGGCTTCGGCTCCTGCGCGGCAGCCTGTCCCCATGACGCTATTTTTGTCCGGGACGGTGTGGCGGTGGTTCGGCCGGACCGGTGCCTGGGCTGCGGTCTGTGCGCGGCGGCCTGCCCCAAGAATCTCATTACCCTGATCCCCGCGGGAAAGGTCAGCGCGGTTCGGTGCTCCAGCCATGAGCGGGGACCCGCCGTTAAGAAGGTCTGCTCCGCCGGGTGTCTGGGCTGCGGTGCCTGCGTGAAGCAGTGCCCGGAGGGGGCTATCAGCCTTCAGAACAATCTGGCTGTCATTGATCCCGAAAAATGCACCGGCTGCGGCAAGTGCGCGGAAAAGTGTCCCGCCAAGGGAATCGTTTCCGGAAGCTTCGCCGCCCGGGTCTGAAATGCCGTAGCTGCAGCGCTGCGGCGAAAGGTCAGCAAAG
>CAMEIK010000046.1 GCA_945918315.1 uncultured Clostridia bacterium | reverse complement strand
TTCCCCCGAAACGACAACCGGGTGTACAACTACTCCCGGACGGTCCTCAGCGGTATCATCCGTTCCGTGAACACCATCGCGGTGGGCACGCTGGATGAAATCGGCGCCCAGTACAGCTATGACTTTGCCAAAAATAAATTTGGCCTCAGCTACCTGACGGACAGCTACAAGGCCTCCAACGGAAAAATCATGTCCGACGTTGCCCAGTCTCCCCTGGCCCTGGGTGCGCTGACCGTGGGCGCTACGGTTCGGCAGATGGCGGCGGCCTACGCGACCTTCCCCAACGACGGTGTATACCGGGAAGCCCGGACCTATACCAAGGTCTACAACAACCAGGGCAGCCTGGTTCTGGACAACACCCAGGAATCGGAAAAGATTCTCAGTGAGAAAACGGTCAATTATATCAACTACTGCCTGTATCAGGCGGTGCAGGGCGGTACCGGTACCCCTGCCCAGATTGGCGGGCAGAATGTGGCCGGAAAGACCGGCACCACCTCCAGCAATAAGGACCGCTGGTTCTGCGGCTACACCGGCTACTACACCGCCGCGGTGTGGTGCGGCTACAACCAGCCGGAGAAGATTGTGCTTACCGGGAACACCAGCAACCCCGCCGCCCGGCTCTGGAAAAAAGTCATGGATCCCATCCACAAGGGTCTTGCCCGGCAGGGCCTGTATGACGGCGGCAGCTTCCGCACCGTGACGGTGTGTCTGGACTCCGGAAAGCTGGCTACCGACGCCTGCCGCGCCGATGCCCGGGGCATTGCCCGCACGGACAGCGCTCCCTGCTATTCCGGCGACGCGCCCACCAAAACCTGCGATAAGCATGTGATGGTGGAGTACTGCGTTACCGGCGGCGGTGTGACAACGGAATACTGCGCACTCTTTGGGGATGCCGAGATCGAAGCCCGTTCCCTTGTCCGCCTGACGGAGGCGGAGGTTCGGGAGATCCAGGATGCCATCAGTGTGGGCCTCAGCTCGGAATTCTATGATGATTCCTATGTGTATCTTGTAGACAGTGAGGGAGACCCCTTGCCCTGGCACGGCTTCCGGGGAAACGCCAATTCCAATTCCAGCGCCCCCTACCTGGAGTGCCCCCTGCACACCAAGGAAGCCTGGGATGCCTATCAGTCCACCGTGGAGACGCTTCCGGAGGAAACGGACCCCGGCATCTGGGGCGGCGACCAGCCGGGTGGAGACCAGTCCGGTGACGACCAGCCCGACGGCGGAGACAGCGGCCTGTGGTAACAGGAAACCTTCTTCGTTGGGTACAGAAAGAGTGACAGAACCAGTTGTTTAGGAAAGAGGAACGCTATGTTGTGGATTTCAGACCGGTGGAAGGATTATGAGGTGCTGGATGCCTCCGACGGCGAGCGCCTGGAACGGTGGGGAAACTATATTCTGGTCCGTCCGGACCCTCAGGTAATCTGGTCCACCCCCCGTACCGCACCCCAGTGGAAGCAATATGATGCCCGCTATATCCGGTCCAGTACCGGCGGCGGCCGCTGGTCGGATCATGACCTGCCCGCCTCCTGGAAAATCGGGTACGGCGGCTACCTGACCTTTCAGGTCAAGCCTATGAATTTTAAGCACACCGGTGTTTTTCCGGAGCAGGCTGCCAACTGGGACTTCATCCGGCAAAAAGTGGCGGATGCCCACCGGCCTGTGCGGGTGCTGAATCTCTTCGCCTATTCCGGCGGCGCCACCCTGGCGGCGGCCGCGGGGGGAGCGGAGGTTTACCATGTGGACGCTGCCAAGGGTATGGTAGCCTGGGCCAAGGAGAACGCGGTGCTCTCCGGTCTGGGAGACAAGCCTATCCACTGGATTGTTGACGACTGCGCCAAGTTCATCCAGCGGGAGATCCGCCGGGGAAGACGCTACGACGGTATCATCATGGACCCGCCCAGCTACGGCCGGGGGCCCAGCGGTGAGGTCTGGAAAATGGAAACCAGCTTTTACCCCTTCCTTCAGGAGACGGTGAAGCTGCTTTCCGACAACCCGCTGTTTGTGATTATCAATTCCTATACCACCGGCCTTGCCCCCTCCGCCGTCAGCTACTGCGCGGACACGGTGTATGCCGCCCGTTACGGCGGCAGTACGAAGGCGGGAGAGCTGGGCCTGCCGGTGAAAGCCAGCGGCCTGGTGCTGCCCTGCGGCGCGGCGGGACGGTGGACACCGGATTCGGAGGAATAAGCTTGGAAACAATCATTTCTGCGGAGCATCTCCGCTTTGCCTATCCCGGGCTGGATGAGGCGCCGGGTGTAACCGTGTTTGAAGACCTGAGCCTGGAGGTGGAAAAGGGCAGCTTTGTGGCGGTGCTGGGCACCAACGGCTGCGGAAAGTCCACCCTTGCCAAGCATTTTAACGCCATTTTGCTGCCCTCCGGAGGAAAGGTATATGTCTGCGGTATGGATACCTCGGAGGAGGACCGGCTGATGGCGGTCCGCCGGGCGGTGGGCATGGTCTTCCAAAACCCGGACAACCAGATTGTTGCCAACGTGGTGGAAGAGGATGTGGCTTTCGGCCCGGAAAATCTGGGCGTTGCCAGCCCGGAAATCCGCCGCAGAGTGGATCAGTCCCTGCGCCAGGTGGGAATGTACGAATACCGGGAGCACGCCCCCCATCTTCTGTCCGGCGGTCAGAAGCAGCGCATTGCCATTGCCGGTATTCTGGCTATGGAGCCCAAGTGTATCGTTCTGGATGAGCCCACCGCCATGCTGGATCCCCGGGGCCGGAAGGATGTCATTGACACCGTGAAAAAACTGAACCGGGAGAAGGGCATTACCATTGTCCTCATTACCCACCACATGGAGGAAGCAGCCGAAGCCCAGCGGGTGGTTGTGCTGCACAAGGGAAAAATTGCCGCCGACGGGACTCCAAAGGAGGTGTTCCGTCAGGTGGAGCTGCTCCACAGCATCGGCCTTGCGGCTCCGGAGACGGTGGAGCTGTGCAATGAACTGAACGGCAGGGGAGCGGGGCTGCCCCTGGACGCCATCCGCCCCGAAGAATGCGCACAGGCACTTTACGATTGGGTAAAGGCCTGATCCGCTGGAGGAATGCATATTGGAACCGATTCTTGAGGTCAGAGATATCTCTTATGTTTACAGCGCCGGGACGCCCTTTGAGCACCGGGCGCTGGAAAATGTATCCTTTTCCCTGGGCCGCGGGGAGTTTGTGGGAGTTATCGGGCATACCGGCTCCGGTAAGTCCACCCTGATGCAGCAGCTCAACGGACTGTTGAAGCCCACTTCCGGCCAGGTTCTTCTGGACGGGACGGATATTTGGTCGGACAAAAAGCTGACCCGCCAGGCCCGGTTTCGGGTGGGCCTGGTGTTTCAGTATCCGGAATACCAGCTCTTTGAAGAGACGGTGTACCAGGATATTGCCTTCGGCCCCAAAAACATGGGCCTGGACGAGAAAGAAGTAGACCGAAGGGTCCGCGGCGCCGCGGAGCTGGTGGGGATCACCGATGACCAGCTGAAGGCGTCCCCCTTCGACCTTTCCGGCGGACAGAAGCGCCGGGCGGCCATCGCCGGCGTCATGGCCATGGAGCCGGAGGTGCTGATTCTGGACGAGCCTACCGCGGGCCTGGACCCCGTGGGCAGAAAAGAGATTCTGGATCAGATCAGCGAATACCGGGTCAGACGGAACGCTGCCGTGGTGATGGTCAGCCATTCCATGGAGGATGTGGCAAGGCTGACGGACCGGCTGCTGGTGCTGTGCGGTTCCCGCCTTGTCATGGACGGGCCTCCCGCGGAGGTATTTACCCACGCGGAGGAACTGGTGGAAATGGGGCTCAGCATTCCCTATGTCACCCAGGTGTTCCTGCGGCTTCGTCACATGGGCCTGGATGTGCCCAATGTCTATACCCTTTCCCAGGCGGAGGAAGCCCTTATGGCGCTGAAAGGGGGGACTCTGCATGCTTAAAGATATTACCCTGGGCCAGTATTTCCCGGGGAATTCCGTGATTCACCGGCTGGACCCCAGAACCAAGCTGATGATGACGGTACTCTACATCGTGGCCCTGTTTGTCGCGGGAGGCTGGCTGTCCTACGGTCTGATGCTTGTGTTCCTGCTGAGCTGCATCCGGATTTCCCGGATTCCTCTGAAATCCATTGTCCGGGGCATGAAGCCTTTGGTCATTATCGTAATCTTCACCGGCGTACTGAACCTGTTTTACACCGACGGCGGCAAGGTGGTTCTGCGGCTGTGGTCGCTTGCCATCACCACCGAGGGCCTGAAACGGGCGGTATTCATGGTGGGCAGAATCCTGATGCTGGTTTCCGGCACCTTCCTGCTGACCTATACCACCTCTCCCATCAGCCTGACCGACGGTCTTGAGAGCCTGATGGGTCCCCTGAAAAAGCTTCGTGTCCCGGTACACGAGCTTTCCATGATGATGTGCATTGCCCTCCGGTTCATCCCTACGCTGATTGAGGAAACGGATAAAATCATGAGCGCCCAGAAGGCCCGGGGCGCGGATTTTGAAACCGGCAGCATCCTCCAGCGGGCGAAGGCCCTGATCCCGGTGCTGGTGCCTCTGTTTGTCAGCGCCTTCCGCCGGGCGGACGAGCTGGCTACAGCCATGGAGTGCCGCTGCTATCAGGGTGGAGACGGCAGAACCAAAATGAAGCTTCTGCGGTATCACCGCAACGATCTTGCGGCACTGGGAATCGGTGCGTGCCTGGCTGCCGGCACCGCCGTCCTGACCGCTTTCGGACTGTGAGGAAGCCATGCGGAATATCGCTCTGTTTTTGCGGTATTTAGGTACCGCTTACCACGGCTGGCAGGTGCAGAAGGACCTGCCCACCGTGGCGGCGACCCTGGAAAAGGCGGCTGCCATGGTGGTGGGCCACAGCGTCCATGTGACAGGCTGCGGGCGCACCGACGCAGGGGTCCATGCCAGATGCTATGTGGCCAATTTCCATACAAGCTCCACCATTCCGGCGGAGCGGCTTCCCTATGCCCTCAATACCCATCTGCCCTGTGACATTGTGGTCACCCGGGCCTTTGACGTGTCCGAGGGGTTCAATGCCATTGGCTCCTGTGTCCGAAAGGAGTATACCTACCTGATTTACAATTCCCGGCTGAAAGACCCGTTTTATGTAAATCGTGCCTGGTTCTACCCCCGGCATCTGGATGAAACCGTGATGCAGGCGGCGGCGGACCAGTTCGTGGGCACCCATGACTTTGCCGCAGTCCGAAGTGTGGGAACCGATGTCAAGTCTACGGTCCGCACGGTATATTATTATCATGTGGAGCGGCGGGGGGACCTGATTTCCCTGCGGGTCTGCGCCAACGGATTTCTCTATAATATGGCCCGGGCCATGGCAGGCACGGTGGTTTACGCCGCGGAGGGAAAGATTGCCCCGTCGCGGATCGGCCAAATTCTTGCCAGCGGAAACCGGACATCCGCCGGGCCCACCGTACCTCCGGGAGGCCTTTACATGACCCACCTGTGGTACGATAACGGAACGGAAGAATTTGAATGTGCCGGCGACGCGCCGTGTTAATAATTTGTTTTCCCTTTTTTCGGACAAGTGTGCTATACTTCGGGAAAAGGAAAGAATCCTTGGAATAAGGAGTGTGAGAGCAATGCAGCCAAAAATGTGCGCGAAATGTAAGAAGAACATCGCCGTAGTCTTTATCACAAAGGTGGAAAACGGCGTAACCATGAATGAGGGCTACTGTCTGAAGTGCGCCCGGAGTTTGGGTATTCCCCAGATCGACCAGGCAGTCAAGCAGATGGGGATTTCCGAAGAGGACCTGGATATGCTCAGCGACGAAATGAGCAGTATGTTCGGTCAGCGGGAGGACGGGGAAGCCGAGGACGATGAAATCGACAGCCAGACCGCGACCTTCCCTCTGCTGAACCAGATGTTTGGCAGCCCCAGCAACCCCAATCCGGGCCGACCCGCCCCCCGGAAGGAAAGCGGGAAAGAGGAAGACGCCCCGAAGAAAAAGAGCAAGCGCCATAAGTTCCTGGACAGCTACTGCATGGACCTGACGGGCCGGGCCCGGGCCGGTAAGCTGGACAAGGTAATCGGCCGGGATGTGGAGACGGAGCGGGTCATTCAGATTCTCAACCGCAGGCAGAAGAACAATCCCTGTCTCATCGGTGAGCCCGGCGTGGGCAAAACCGCCATCGCCGAGGGCCTTGCCCAGCGGATTGCCGCGGGGGATGTGCCCTACAAGCTGCGGGACAAGGAGGTTTTCCTCCTGGACCTGACCTCTCTGGTAGCGGGCACCCAGTTCCGGGGCCAGTTTGAAAGCCGGATGAAGAGTCTCATTCAGGAAATCCGGGAGTGCGGAAATATTATTCTGGTGATCGACGAGGTCCACAATCTGGTGGGCGCCGGTGATGCCGAGGGCAGCATGAATGCCGCCAACATCCTCAAGCCACCTCTTTCCCGGGGGGAGATTCAGGTGATCGGAGCCACTACCTTCAACGAGTACCGGAAGTATATCGAGAAGGATGCCGCCCTGGAACGCCGGTTCCAGCCGGTGACGGTGGCGGAGCCTACCATTGAAGAAGCGGTCCAGATCATGCAGGGCATCGCGAAAAGCTACGCGGAGTTTCACAGTGTCAGCATTTCTCCGGAGATTGCCCGGCAGTGCGTGGTCCTTTCCGAGCGGTATATTACGGACCGGTTCCTGCCGGATAAGGCCATTGACCTGCTGGATGAGGCCTGCAGCGATGTGAACCTGCGGTGCAAGGAAATCTCTCAGCTTGCGGAGCTGAAAAAGGAGCGGGACGACTACGAGCTGGAGCTTCGGATGCTGAACGAAGACACCGAGAACCAGAATTATGAACGCCTTGCCCAGATCCGCAGTAAGCTCTGCCAGCTGGCTGACCGGATTGAAAAACTGGAGGCCCAGCCCAAGCCTGCCGTGACCATGGAGAATCTGGCCCGGATCATTGAGATGTGGACGAAGATTCCTGCCTCTAAGATCAAGGCCCAGGAGTACCAGCAGCTTCGCCAGCTGGAAGCCCGGCTGAAAACCCATATTGTGGGTCAGGACGAAGCGGTGGAGGCGGTGGCAAGGGCCATTCGCCGGAACCGGGTGGGAATCTCTCCCAAGAAGCGGCCCGTGTCCTTTATCTTCGTGGGCCCCACCGGCGTGGGCAAAACGGAGCTGGTCAAGTGCCTGGCAAACGATCTGTTTGACAGTGTGGACAGCCTTGTCCGGCTGGATATGTCGGAGTATATGGAAAAACACACGGTCTCCAAGCTGATTGGGTCCCCTCCGGGCTATGTGGGGTACGATGAAGCGGGGCAGCTGACGGAGACCATCCGCCGGAAGCCTTACAGTGTGGTGTTATTTGACGAGATTGAAAAGGCCCATCCGGATGTGCTGAATATCCTTTTGCAGGTGCTGGACGATGGCCGGATTACCGATGCCCAGGGCAGGGTGGTCAATTTTGAAAACGCCATTATCGTCATGACCTCCAATGCCGGCTCCGAGGGCGGTGTCAGCGCCATGGGCTTTGGCAGAACGGATGCCGATCAGGTCAGAGAGAAGACTATGAAAGCCCTTCGGGGGTTCCTGCGGCCGGAGTTTTTGAACCGGGTGGATGCGGTCATCACTTTCCGCCATCTGTCCCGGGAGGACTTCCGAAGAATTGCCGATATTATGCTGGGCGAGCTGCGGCAGAGCCTTGCGGACCGTGGCCTAACCATTACCTGGGAGCCGGAGGTGCCGGAGAAGCTGGTGAATGATGCCTACTCCACGGAATACGGTGCCCGGAACCTGCGCCGGACCATCCAGCGCCAGCTGGAGGATCCGGTGAGTGAAGCCATTATCGACAGCTTCGAAACTCCCATCAGCACCATCCATGCCGCCCTGACGGACGGAACCATCACATTTGATATTCACTAACTTCAGGGACTGCCGCGTGTGCGGCAGTCCCTCAGTGTGTCAAAAAAGCCTCGCAGAGTTTGCCGCCCACAGGCGGCAAAGAAATT
>CAMEIK010000045.1 GCA_945918315.1 uncultured Clostridia bacterium | reverse complement strand
AGCAAATGCTTTCATGAATCGTGGTGCGCCGAAATGCGCATGGGGATTTTTTGACCCGGCAAGGAGGCGCGAAAAATGAAGGACCTGAGTATCCACATCAGTGACCGATCCCACTTGAATATTTCACTGAATGTGTATAATTGCGGCAACCGGAGTATAGAAGTGGAGCAGTTCTGCCGCCCGGACTACTATTCTTTTTTCTATGTGAAGGAAGGCAGGGGCAGCATTACCCAGGCCAAGGCCAATCACAAGATCAAAGCGGGCCAGTGCTTTGTGATTTACCCCAACGAGGAAGCGGCCATCACATCGGAGCATGGAAAATCCCTGAATGTGACCTGGGTCTCCTTTTCCGGGTATCTGGTGGACGCCTACCTGGGCCGGGCGAAGATTTCCCCCTTTGAGCCCGTTGCCGGGGATACCCCGGAACGGGAACTGGAAAACCTGTTTGACCGGCTGCTCCAGGTGGCGGCCAGACCCGCGAACCGGTACTGCCCGATCATGGCCCAGCTGTACAGCATTTTCGCGTTTTTGCTGGATCATACCCATCAGAACACCCAGGTGGAGATGCCGCCTCCCGAAATGTACCTGATGAAGGCCCTGGATTTCATCGATATTTATTATCAGGACAACATAACCGTGGAGGACGTCGCCGACGGGGTGGGACTGAACCGGAAGTCGCTGTACACCATTTTCAAGCAGCTTACCGGCTTTTCCACAAAGGATTATCTGATATATTATCGCATGCGCCGGGCATCGGATCTGCTGGAATCCACCACCCTGCCCATAGAAACCATTGCGGTATCGGTGGGCTACCGGGATCAGTTCCACTTCTCCAAGGAGTTTAAAAAGAATGTGGGCTATTCCCCTTCTGAGTACCGCCGGGTTGTGGCGCAGGATCCGGATAAGGGCTACCTTTCCCCCATCGACATGGTGCGGGAGCAGTATCCCACACCCGGATCGGATGCACCCAGAAGATATTTGGGAAACCCTGATTAAGGCAACACCGCGCAAATGCGTCTGCGGATCTCAGCGGATCTTTTGCACCGGTTCCGCAGTTCCAAAAATGGGAAATACATACAGTATTTCCGCGTTTTGGAACTATGAATCGGCACAAAATCTCTCGCTGAGCTTCCTTGCCGATTTATGGGGTGCTGCATTAAATCCCCGTGCGCGGTTTTGCGCGTTTCGATTTATGAAAGCATTGGCTGCGCATAGGGTTTTCTTTGCATCCACGGCGGCTGCCCTGCCAGGGGCGGGATGCCGGCATATGGGTGAACGGGCGGCGTTGACGGAAAATCCTCCGGGGCTTGGGGACGGGCCTTGCCTTAGGAGTTTCCTTAGTATGACACGGCGGTTTCCGCCATATTCTGATAACGAAAAGGATTCAAAAGATGGATCACAAACTGATTATTTTCACGGACATCGGGGACACCATTATTGACGAGGGAAGCGAAGTCCGGGAGGTCCCCTACGGGGTCGTTCTCCGGGCGGACTGTATTCCCGGCGCGAAAGAAACCATGCTGGCACTGTATGAGCAGGGTTTCACCATTGCCATGGTGGCCGATGGCCTGACAGAATCTTTCCATAACACCATGACGCAGAATGGTCTGGAGCATATCTTCGCGGCCAAGTCCATTTCCGAGGAAAACGGTGTGGAAAAACCTGACTGGGTTATGTTTCAGAAAGCCCTGGAACGGCTGGGGCTGACGGAGAATGACAAGGGGCGGATTATCATGGTGGGCAACAATCTGAAGCGGGATGTCCTGGGCGCCAGGCGCTTCGGAATCCGCTCGGTACTGCTGTCCTGGTCTCCCAGGTATGACATGGTGCCTTCCTGCGAGGAAGAAACACCGGATTATGTGATATCCAGACCGGAAGAACTGCCGGAGCTGGTAAACAGACTGGACGCCCTGCTTTCCTGAGAGGTGTTTTCCATGGTAAAAAAGATCATTCTGGTTTTCAAAACCCATTTTGACATTGGCTTTACGGACCTTGCGGCCAATGTGATCCGGGGCTACGGCAGCGCCATGCTCCGGGAGGTGATTGAGACCTGCAACGCCACCGGGGATATGGGGAAGCTCCGCTATGTGTGGACCATGCCTGCCTGGCCCCTGTGGCATATCTGCAACCATTGTGACGAGGAACTGAAGCCGGAGCTGGACCGGCTGATTGAAAACGGCCAGATTGTGTGGCACAGTCTGCCCTTTACCAGCCATACGGATTTCTCCTCTCCCGATGAGTATATGCAGACCCTGCGTTTTTCCCGGGAGTTGGCGGAGCGTTACCATAAGCCCATCCCGGTTTCGGCGAAAATGACCGATGTGCCCGGCCACGGCCTGATGCTCCCCGAGCTGCTCAGCCAGGCGGGAATTCGGTTCCTGCATCTGGGCTGCAATGAGTTTGCCACACCGCCTCAGGTGCCGGAGCTGTTCTTCTGGGAAAGCCCGGCGGGGGGCAGAGTGCTGACTATGTACAGCCGGGGCGGCTACGGAACGGGCCTGCTTCCGCCCAAGGACTGGAAGTACCCTGTCTGGATGGCGCTGATGCATACCCACGACAACTGCGGCCCCCAGAGCGCCGGCCTCATCCGGGAAATGGCGGAGAAGGCCCGGGCGGCCTGTCCGGAGGCGGAGATCGTCTGCGGCACCATGGATGATTTTTACCGGGAAATGGAAAGCTGTGACCTGTCGGGCCTGCCCGTCATCAAAGGCGACCTGGCGGACACCTGGATTCACGGTGTCGGCTCCTACCCTGCCGAGGTCAGCCTGATGCGGGAATGCCGGGAGCGGGCCAGACGGATTCATGGCGCCGCCTTTGAAGGCTTCTGCCGGGGGCAGACCTGGGACCCCGCCCTGGAGGCGCTGTGGAACCGGTATTATGAGGCAGTGGCCCTTTTCAGCGAGCATACCTGGGGCGCCGATGTGAAAACCTGGCTGGGGCCTGACCGGGCCTATGAGAAAAAAGAGTTCCTGGCCCAAAAGACCTCGGACCGCTGCCGGTTTATGGAAGAATCCTGGCGGGAGCAGTCTGCCCGGGCCCGCCTGGCGGCGGACACGCTGGATGAAATTGAAAAACGGATGATCGCTGTGGCCCTGCCGGAAAGAAAGGCGCAGACGCTGAAGCTTCGGCCCCGGGGGGAGGAAATGGAGGCGGCCGGCGGCCGGTATTCCCTCCTGTTCCATCCGGAAACCGGCCGGATCCGCCGGCTGTATGATAACCGGCTGGAAGCGCCCCTGCTGGAAGCGGGGGAGGAGGGGGCCCTTTCCTACCGCTATGACCGCTGGGGCTTCTGGGACATCAATGAATTTCTGCGAAGCTACGGCTACCACTTTACCACCTGGGGAATCCAGGACTACGGCAGGGAGAACTACCCCGACTGTGACCACGAAACCTATTACCCCGCCTTTGTCGGGTACAGCGTTTCCGGCGGCACCCTGACCCTGCGCTATCGCCCGGGGACCAGCCGGGAACGCTATGGCGACTGCGGGGAGATTCTTCTGAGCCTGACCTTCCGGGAGGAGGACGTTTTCGCGGAGCTGACCCTTTCTTCCAAGGAGGAAAGCCCCTTCGTGGAGTCCGGCAGTCTGGTGCTGCCCTTTGCCGGAAAAGCCCGCTACCGGATCGGAAAGCCCGGCGGCGTTGTAAATCCGGAAACCGATATTGTGGACTGCGCCAATCACGCCATGTTCAATCTGGAGCGGGAGGTCACAATCCTGGGCGAAAAGGCGAATCTGACCGTCTGCTCCCTGGACGCGCCGCTTTTCGGCATCGGCAGCCCCGGGGTGTACGAATATCACAGGCAGTTCGGCACTCAGCGTCCCGCCGTACTCTATATGAACCTCTTTAACAATATGTGGGGAACCAATTTCCCGCAGTGGATTGGCGGGAACTTTACCTATCGCTTTGTGCTCCGGGGCTGCACCGGGGAGGAAGCGGCCAACGGTGCGGTGTGGGCATCGGAGCTGACCCGGGGCAAGACTCCCGGCATCCCCGCCGGCATGGAGCTGACCTATGCCGGAGAGGAGGCGGGCGTCTTCTATGCCGCCCTCCGGGATCTGACCGGCGAGGCCCGGGACAGTGTGTTTACCCTGCCCGGCGCGGACCTGACCCCCGTAGACCTCTGCCACAGACCCCAGGGACATACCGTTTCGGATTCCGCCAAATTCCGTGTCCGGCCCTTCGGGACCCACCTATTCGCGCTTCACAGGAGGGGGAAATGAAAATTACGTATTACGGCACCGCGGCCGGGGAAGCCTGGCCCGGTGTGTTCTGCGATTGTGAACTGTGCAGAAAGGCAAGGCTGCTGGGCGGAAAAAACATCCGCACCCGGTCCCAGGCTCTTGTGAACCAGGACCTGCTGCTGGACCTGCCGCCGGAAAACAATATCCACAGCCTGCTGCTGGGACTGGACCTTCAGAAGGTGGAGGCGCTGCTGTTTACCCACAGCCATTCCGACCACTGCTATCCGGAGGACCTGGAATTTCTGCGGGAGCCCTATTCCCATACCCGCAAAGGGCTCATGGAGGTCTTTGGTAACCCCTCTGTTGCCCAGCGGTTTCTGGACACCGGCGTAGGCCTTGGGGGAGAAAAGGAGCGCTTCCGTTTCCACAGGCTGCTTCCCGGTGACAGCTTTACGGTTCTGGGCTACCGGGTCCTTGCCCTTCGGGCGACCCATACCAAAACGGAGCAGTGTCTGTTCTACCGCATCGAAAAGGACGGAAAGAGCCTCCTGTATGCCCACGATACCGGGGCTCTGAGCGAAGAAAACATGGAAATGCTGGCCTCCGCCGGCGGAAAGCTGAATCTTGTGAGCCTGGACTGCACCCAGCAGAAATACCGGGAGAGCGGCTATCACATGGGCTTTTATGATGATGTGGAGCAGAAAGAGCGGCTCATCAAGGCCGGCCTTGCCGACGGGAAGACCATCTGGGTTGTAAACCATTTTTCCCACAACGGCGGCTGGCTCCATGAGGAGTTGGAAGCCCAGGCGGAAAAGTACGGCTTCCTGGCGTCCTATGACGGCATGAGCGTGGAGTTTTAAGGAGAACAAATATGAGCGTTTCTTTTCACGAAAGCAATGGGGTTTTCCGGTTGGACACCCCCAACGCTACCTATATGATTTCCCTGGTGGACGAGGAACGGTTCCTTGCCCACCTGTACTTTGGCCGCCGGATTCCCGACGATTTGCCCCGGGAAATGCTTCGTATTCCGGAAGAGGACTATCCCAGCCGGAAGGGGCGGGAGCGGCTGGCCTTTCTGGACGGTCTGCCCACGGAGTACCCCGGTCATGGCCTGGGGGACATGAAGCAGAGCTGTCTGGAGGTGGAAACTCCGGAGGGGTATCGCTGCTGCGGTCTGACCTACCGGGACCACAGAATTTTCGGCGGAAAGCCCAAGCTGCCGGGTCTGCCGGCTACCTACGGCGGACCGGAGGACTGCGATACCCTGGAGATTATCGCGGAGGACAAGGTCCTGGGGCTCACGGTGCGTCTTTTCTATACCGCCTTCCGGAAAATTGACGCCATCTGCCGCAGTGTCCGGGTGGAGAACACCACCGGCAGGCCTCTGCGGCTTCGGACGGCCCTTTCCGCCTGCCTGGACATGGACGACCAGGGGCAGTATGACCTGCTGACCCTCCACGGCAACTGGTCCGCCGAACGGATGATAAACCGCCGGCCCGTTACCATGGGCAAGCAGGGGGTTTCCTCCCGCCGGGGCATTTCCTCCCATCAGGAGCAGCCCTTCCTGGGCCTGCTGGAACGTACCGCCACCCAGACCCGGGGTCAGGTTTACGGCATGAATCTGGTGTATTCCGGAAATTTCCTGGGCCAGGCGGAGCTTACCCAGCAGGGGCAGCTGCGCCTCGTTCTGGGAATCCATCCCGAGGACTTCTGCTGGCACCTGGAGGCGGGGGAAGCCTTCCAGACCCCGGAGGCGGTACTGACCTATTCCTGCACCGGCATTTCCGGTATGACCCATGCCTTCCATGACCTGTACCGGAATCACCTGATTCGGGGCCCCTACAAAAATAAGCCCAGACCCTCCCTGGTCAACAACTGGGAGGCGACCTACTTCCGGTTCGATACGGAGAAGATCCTTGCCATCGGCCGGGAAGCGGCAGCGGCCGGCATTGAGATGCTGGTGCTGGACGACGGCTGGTTCGGAAAGCGGGATGACGACTGTTCCGGTCTGGGGGACTGGGTGGTCAATGAGGGGAAGCTTCCCGGGGGACTGAAGCATCTGGTGGAGGAGCTGAATCGCATGGGCCTGCGGTTTGGCCTTTGGGTGGAACCGGAGATGGTTTCTCCCGACTCGGACCTCTACCGGGCCCATCCGGACTATGCCCTGCAGATTCCCGGCCGTGTTCCCACCGAGTCCCGCCAGCAGCTGGTGCTGGACATATCCCGCAAAGAGGTCCGGGACCATGTGTACGCCATGATCCATAAGGTGCTCTCCAGCGCCAATGTAGAGTATGTGAAGTGGGACATGAACCGTGCGCTGACCGATGTATACAGCCCCGCTCTGGGACCTGACCGCCAGGGGGAACTGTACCACCGCTATGTGCTGGGCGTATACGAGCTGCAGGAGCGGCTTCTGACGGATTTCCCCAATCTGCTGCTGGAAAACTGCTGCAGCGGCGGCGGCCGGTTCGACCCGGGTATGCTCTATTACAGCCCCCAGATCTGGACCTCCGACAATACGGAGGCCATCGACCGTCTGCGGATTCAGGAGGGTACGTCCCTCATTTATCCCCTGTCCTCCATGGGAGCCCATGTGGCGGCCTGCCCCAGCCATACCAACAACCGGACCACACCCTTTGCGACCAGAGGGCGTGTGGCCCTGCCGGGCTGCTTCGGCTATGAGCTGGATATGACGAAGCTGACTCCGGAGGAGAAAGCTTTGATTCCCGGTCAGCTGGAGGAATACCGGAAATACGGCCCGGTTTTCCACAACGGGGACTACTACCGGCTGGCATCCTTCGGGGAAAATCACGCCTGCGATGTGATCATGGCGGTCTCCAAGGATAAGCGTGTGGCGGTCATCAACTATGTGGAGGTGGAAAACCGTGCCCGGTGCAGGGCACTTCGGGTGGAGCTTGCGGGGCTGGAGGAAACTGCCCTGTACCGCAGCAGCCTCACGGGAGAGGTCCGCTCCGGCGCGGGATGGATGTATGCCGGAATGCTTCTGCCCCGGCTGGAATGGGATTACAGCTCCGCGCTGATCGTGCTGGAAGCGGTAGCACAGTAGCGGATGGGAGACAATACAATGAAGTCTGTGACGGATATTCAGATTCGGGACCCCTTTATTCTCCGGGAGGGCGAATGGAATTACCTCTTCGGCACCACGGACCCGGAGCCCTGGCACAGCAAGGGCCTTGGGTTCCAGTGCTTCCGCAGCCGGGATCTTGCGCGCTTCGAGGGGCCTTTTCCGGCCTTTACGCCGCCGGAGGACTTTTGGGCGGACAAGAATTTCTGGGCCCCGGAGGTTCATAAAATCGGGGATGCTTTCTATATGTTTGCCAGCTTTTACCGGGAGGGCTGCCATCGGGGCACCCAGATTCTGAAGGCGGACAGACCGGAAGGCCCCTATGTCCCCCTGACCGATGGTCCCTATACCCCCCGGGAGTGGGACTGCCTGGACGGAACCTTTTTCCGGGAGGACGGCAGATACTATACGGTTTTTGCCCATGAATGGCTCCAGGTCAAAGACGGAACCATGGAGCTGGCGGAGCTTTCCGGGGATCTGACCCATATTGTGGGGCAGCCAGTGACCCTGTTCCGGGCCTCTGACGCGCCCTGGGCCCGGCCCATCAATGGCAGCCAGGATCTGTTTGTTACCGACGGACCCTTCCTCCATAAGCTGGACTGCGGACGGCTGGCAATGATCTGGTCAAGCTTCGGCGAGGAGGGCTACGCGCTGGGGGCAGCCTATTCGGATAACGGCATCCGGGGCCCCTGGGTGCAGGAGGAAAAGCCCCTTTTCACAAAGGACGGGGGACATGGTATGATCTTCCGGGACGGTTCCGGCAGACGGATGCTTGCCATCCACGCGCCCAATGAATCCCCGCTGGAGCGCCCGGTTTTTCTGGAGCTTCGGGAGGAAAACGGAAAAATA
>CAMEIK010000044.1 GCA_945918315.1 uncultured Clostridia bacterium | reverse complement strand
CTGTCAATTGTCAATTGTCAATTCGGCGAAGCCACTAAATTCCAATTTATCGAACAAATATGAATCCGGAATGGACATTGACGAATGCATGGCCCCTTGAAAAGGCAAAAAGGAAGCAGCGTGGTTTCGGCCACGCCGCTTCCGGGCATTTCTGTTTTTCGACCTTTTGGCGCTGCTTTTCACCCGTCAGGCAAGCCGGTGAAAGGCTTCCAGGCTTTCTAGAACCAGGGCCTGGAATTTGTCCTTGACTCTGTCCGCGGTCTGCTGGACTTCCTCATGGCTCAGGGGCTGGGGAAGAATGCCGCAGGCCATGTTGGTGATGCAGGAGATGGCGCATACCCGCAGGCCCATATGCCGGGCAGCGATGGCCTCACAGACGGTGCTCATGCCCACCGCGTCGGCACCCAGGGTCCGGAACATCCGGATTTCCGCAGGGGTTTCGTAGTTTGGCCCCTGCCACTGCAGGTACACCCCCTGCCGAAGGGGCTGCCCCAGGGTTTCCCCGGCGGTCAGTACGGCGCGGCGCATCTCTTCGTCATAGACCCTGCTCATATCCGGGAACCGGGGGCCAAGCGCCTCCGGATTCTCTCCCCGGAGGGGACTGGGAACAAAGGCAGAAATATGGTCCGTAATGACCATCAGATCCCCGGGGGTGAAGTCCGTGTTCACGCCTCCGGCGGCGTTGGTCAGAAGCAGCTTCTTGGCCCCCAACATTCCCATGAGACGGATGGGGGCAACCACCTGTTCCATGGAATAGCCCTCATAGTAGTGAACACGGCCCTGCATGACCACCACGGGTACCGAGCGGACGTAGCCGAAAATCAGCTTTCCGGCGTGGCCTGCCACAGTGGACACGGGAAAGTCGGGCAGAGAATCATAGGAAATCTCGGCGGATTTCTCTACCTGCCGGGCAAAATCCCCCAGTCCGGAGCCCAGGACGATGCCGATTTCCGGAAGGAAGTCGGTCTTTTCCCGGACGGTGCGTACCCATTTTTCCAAAAGCGCGTAGGTTTGGGACATATGTCGCTCCTCCTGCTATCCTGTTCAGTCCACTTCCACCAGGGTGTATTCCCGGCTGCCGTAGCCCAGAGCGGCGGCTGCTTCCAGGGTATGAACACCGTGACGGCTTTCAATCCGCTCCAGCAGGTGGTCACGGCCGGGGTCCGCGCTTGCGTACACCAGATCCAGACAGGCCTGGTCGATGGCAATGGGATCGGTGGAAACGAGAATGCCGATGTCCGCCATGCAGGGGTCCTCGGCAACGGAGCAGCAGTCACAGTCCACGCTCATGTTCTTCATGACATTCACATAAACAAGCCTGCCGCCGAAGAATTCCACAACGGAACCGGCGGCATCCGCCATGGATTCCAGGAAGGAGTCCTGCTCCGCGGTCCAGATCTTTGCCGGGTCTCCGGCGCCGTGGATCAGGGCTTTGCCGTGGGAGGAAGCCACGCCGATGGACAGCTGCTTCAGCGCGCCGCCGAAGCCGCCCATGGGGTGTCCCTTGAAGTGGGACAGCACCAGCATGGCGTCATAGTTTATCAGGTCCTTGCCCACATGGTTCTCTTTCAGGATCTTTCCGCCGGGGATGGGCAGAATGAGATCCGGGCCCTGGGCGTCCAGCAGATCCACGGGGAAGTACCGGCTCCAGCCGTGCTCGTCAAGAAGCCGGAGGTGCTTACGGGTGGTATCCCGCTCCCCGTCGTAGGCGGTATTGCACTCCACAACGGTGCCGCCCACATGGGTAATCACGGGCTTCCAGAAATCCGGCCGGAGGAAGTTCTGATTCCCTTTTTCACCGGAGTGGACCTTAACCGCCACATTCCCGGTCAGCTTCTTCCCAGCCAACTCATACAGCTCCACCACCTTATCCGGTGTGATCGTCCGTGAAAAATATACCTTCGCGCCCATACATGAATGCCTCCTTTATGAATTGCTCTCCTTTTCGGGAGATTCAGACGGTGTAGTGCCTGCCCGTTTGGCAGCTTTTTCTGCCCTCTTTGCCGTTCTTCCTCTGCGCCACCGGCGAATGAGCGCTGCGGCACCCCATCCGATCAGACCGAAAACCACAAGGTAGGGCAGCATAATAATGATCCAGGCAATGAAATTGACAGTGCCGTTTCCAAGCCCCTTCAGACTGGAGAGGAAGCCGGAGGAAATCCGCTCCCAGAGAGTCTGCTCCTGTACGGGGGTGTACTCCTTCACTTCCTGAATGGAGAGGTAGACGGTGGCATAGCTGACCTGATTGTCCATGGTCCGCAGGCGGGAACCATAGCGCTCCAGCTCATAGTTCACATCGGTGAGACGGCTCTCAATTTCCAGCAGGTCGGACATGGTTTCCGCCTGCTCTATCAGCGCCAGAAGCCGGTCCCGCTCCGTCTCCAGGGCGGTGATCCGGGTTTCGGTGTCCACATAGGAAAGGGTAATATCCTCTGCCGAGCGGCTGGAAGATACCACATTGGAAAAATCTGTCAGGCTGGTGGTAAAGCTGTCCAGCTGCTCTGCCGGAATACGGACCGTCATGCGGGCACTGCGGTAACGGAGACTGGAATAGGCGCTTCCGTTGCGGATGTTCTGCTCCTGGATATAGCCGCCGAGGACAGCGATCTGCCTGTTCAGGGAGTCAAGGGCTCCGTCCAGATCTTCGGTTTCCGTATCGATGTTCATGGTAATGACCCATTTCCGGTTCTCCGGGAGAGCTTCGGCAATGCTTTCCTCTCCGGAGCCGGTTTCCGCATCGGCAACGGACATGGCAAAATCTTCCGATGCCGCCATGGTTTCGCAGGCGGCTGGGGATTGGTAGTTCCTGTTGGCCGTGTCTGAGGCGTAGCTTTTGCTCCCGCAGCCGGAAAGAACAGACAGCAGCAGCGCAGTCAGGAGAAGGACAGTAACGGATTTTCGTACAGACATTTTTCATACCTCCATTTTGTTCCCTTTCCAATCCGGGGAGAGGATGGGAAAGGGTTCCTGATATTTGTCACTGCTATACATATGGTCAGTATAGCAGAAACGCTACGTTTTTGCAAGGCCTCCCTGGGCCCAAAGGGCAGATGGGATTGGGTTGTGCGGTTTGCTGAAAAAGGGTTGCAAATTTCCTCCGCTTTCTGTATAATGAGGGGAGAACGGAGGGATAGAGAAAGTGGCAAAACTATATTTCAAATATGGCGCCATGGGTTCCAGCAAAACGGCGCAGGCGCTGATTACCAAGTATAATTACGAGGAAAACGACCTGAATGTCTGGCTTCTGAAGCCCAGCGCCGATGCCCGGGACGGGGTACGGATTCTGCGCAGCCGTATCGGACTGGAAGCCTCGGCGGAAATCATCTCACCGGAAATGGATATTTTCCGCCGGTTTGAGACGGAGAAGCTGGGCCAGGTGGATGTGATTATTGTGGACGAATGCCAGTTCTTCACCAGCCGGCAGATTGACCAGCTGCGGGAGATTGTGGATGCCTACAACCTGCCGGTCATGTGCTTCGGCCTGCGCACGGACTTCCAGACCAAGCTGTTCCCCGGCAGCCGCCGGCTTATGGAGGTGGCGGACAGCATTCTGGAAATCAAGACCATCTGCGACTGCGGGGCAAAGGCAACGGTCAACGCCCGGATTGACGGGAACGGCCACATTGTCACCGAGGGCGCTCAGGTGGTTCTGGGAGGCAATGACAGCTATATTGCCATGTGCCACAAATGCTATACCCGCGGCATCCGTGAGAACCGGGTCATCCGGCTCCACGGTCAGAATAAAACAAAGCAAGGAGAATGAACACTATGGATCTGAAAGAAATTCTTTCCAAATGCGACCATACCCTGCTGAGCCAGACGGCTACCTGGGAGGAAATCCGGGCCATCTGCGACGACGGCATGAAGTATCATACGGCTTCCGTGTGCATCCCGGCATCCTTTGTAAAGCAGGCGAAGGACTACGTGGGGGATAAGCTTGCGATCTGCACGGTTATCGGCTTTCCCAATGGCTACGATACCACGAAAGCCAAGTGCTTTATGGCTTCCGACGCTGTGGACAACGGCGCCGACGAGGTGGATATGGTCATCAACCTGGGCTGGGTGAAGGAGGGCAATTTCGATGCTGTCCGGGAGGAAATCACGGCCATTAAGGCGGCCTGTAAGGGAAAGCTCCTGAAGGTCATTATTGAAACCTGCCTGCTTTCCGACGAGGAAAAGATCGCCATGTGCAAGGTGGTGTCCGATTCCGGGGCGGAGTATATCAAGACCTCCACCGGCTTTTCCAAGGCCGGCGCCACCTTCCATGATGTGGAGCTGTTTGCGGCCCATGTTGCCCCCCATGTGAAGATCAAGGCCGCCGGCGGAATTTCCAGCCTGGAGGACGCGGAAAAATTCATCGAACTGGGAGCCTCCCGCCTGGGAACCTCCCGGATTGTCAAGCTTGCGAAAGCAATGGAATAAAGGAGGAAACACAATGCTTACAACCCCGACTCCCCATATCTCTGCCGCCCCCGGTGACTTCGGCAAGACGGTTCTGATGCCCGGCGACCCCCTGCGTTCCAAGTTTATCGCGGAGAACTTCCTGGAAAACCCGGTGCTTGTCAATAATGTCCGGGGCGTTCAGGGCTATACCGGTACCTACAAGGGCGTCCGGGTGTCCGTTATGGCCTCCGGTATGGGTATGCCCGCCATTGGCATCTACACCCATGAGCTGTTTAACGGCTACGGTGTGGAGAACATTATCCGGGTGGGATCTGCCGGCGCCATTCAGGAGCATATCCATCTGTATGACCTGGTGATTGCCCAGGGCGCCTGTACGGATTCCAACTGGGCCTCCCAGTTCCATCTGCCCGGCACCTTTGCGCCCATTGCTTCCTGGGAGCTGCTGACCGAAGCCGTGAAGGCGGCAGAAGCCAACGGTGCCAGGTACCATGTGGGCAACGTCAATTCCTCCGATACCTTCTACGGTGACCATGTGGGTGTCCCCGAGGGACTGGACAGCGTCTACGGCCTGAAGAAGATGGGGGTCATGGCTCTGGAAATGGAGGCTGCCGCCCTGTATATGAACGCTGCCCGGTACGGCAAGCGGGGCCTGTGCATCTGCACCATTTCCGACCATATTCTCACCGGTGAGGAGACGACCTCCCAGCAGCGGCAGGAATCCTTTACCACCATGATGAAGGTTGCCCTGGATGTAGCCGTGGCCATGGAGGACAGGTAACTCCCTGTCGGAAGGAGACTGTTTCGTTTCTGATATAGATACGTTTGAGAAGCGGATAATGCTGCGTGCTGTGGAAGAAAATGGAACAATTTTTAAAGGAGCGCAATATGAAACGAATCTTTTTGATCGTGCTGGATTCCTGCGGCATCGGCCAGATGCCGGACAGCGAAGCCTTTGGTGATGTGGGGGTGAATACCCTCCGGTCCTGCGCGGGCTCTCCCAGGTTCTCCGTGCCCAATATGCTGAAAGCCGGACTGGGCAATCTGGACGGCGTGGATTACCTTCCCGGCACCGACAGCCCTGCCGGAGCGGTGGCCAGGCTGAAGGAGGCCTCCATGGGGAAGGATACCACCATCGGACACTGGGAGATCGCGGGGGTTGTCTCTTCCGACCCGCTGCCGACCTATCCCCAGGGTTTTCCACGGGAGGTGCTGGAGGAATTTGAGCGCCAGACCGGCCGGGGGGTCCTCTGCAATCTGCCCTATTCCGGTACGGACGTGATCCGGGACTACGGAGCGGAGCAGCTGAGGACCGGTAAGTGGATCGTCTATACTTCTGCCGATTCGGTTTTTCAGGTGGCGGCCCATGAGGACCTGATCCCCCTGGAAGAGCTCTACGATGCCTGCCGGAAAGCCAGGGCGATTCTCAAGGGCAAGCACGGCGTTGGCCGGGTCATTGCCAGACCCTATGTGGGCTCTGTGGAGAAAGGCTTCACCCGCACACCCAACCGCCATGATTTCTCCCTGGAGCCTCCGGCGAAAACCATGCTGGATGCCATTACCGATGCCGGGCAGGAAGTCATTGCCGTGGGCAAGATTCACGACATTTTCGCGGGCCGGGGTATGACGGAATATGTGTACAATAAGAGCAATGCCGACGGCATGGCCCATGCCATGGACTATGCCAGAAAGGATTTCCGTGGGCTGTGCTTTGTGAATCTGGTGGACTTTGATATGCAGTTCGGCCATCGGCGGGATGTGGACGGCTATGCGGGAGCCTTGACGGAGTTTGATACCTGGCTGGGGGAATTCCTCCCGCTTCTGGGGCAGGAGGATATGGTGATGATCACCGCGGACCACGGCTGTGACCCTGCCTACACCGCGACGACGGACCACACCCGGGAATATGTGCCCCTGCTGATGATCGGCAAGGGAATCCGTCCTGTGAACCTGGGAACCAGAACCTCCTTCGCGGACATTGCGGCGACGGTGACGGACCTGCTGGGTGTGCCCTATGAAACCCCGGGCATGAGCTTCGCGGCGGAGCTGAGAAGGGAGTAGACGCGATGAAAGTGGAAGAACTGAATGCTATGGCCGTGGAGGCCATGGGCCATGCCTATGTGCCTTACTCCGGCTTTCAGGTCGGTGCGGCGCTGCTGTGCGCGGATGGAAGTGTATACTGCGGCTGTAATATTGAAAACGCGGCTTTTTCGCCTACAAACTGTGCCGAGCGCACCGCGTTTTTCAAGGCGGTCTATGACGGGCACCGGGAGTTTACCGCCATTGCGGTCTGCGGCGGGAAGAATGGGGTGCTCACCGGAATCGCTGCGCCCTGCGGCGTTTGCCGCCAGGTGATGCGGGAATTCTGCGCGGATGATTTCCTCATTTATCTTGTGGGTCCCGACGGGTACTACGAAACCCGGACCCTGGCCCAGCTGCTGCCCGATGGCTTTTCCGGGAAGGACCTGGAATAATATCTGTTTCGTAAAAGAAGAAAACTGTCATTGTGAGCCGTCCCGGGAAGGCCCCGGGGGTTTTCACAATGACAGTTTTTTCACGGGAGAAAGGGGGGCTGCTCTGTTCCTGCCGCGGCATTTTCTCCAAACGGGGGAAAGAATGAAAGTGAAGAAATACTTGGCGGAAAATGAATAATCCTCCCAAAGCTGGCAAACAATACCTCCGAACCCAAATTCAGGAGGTAATACTATGCTTAGAATACGTGTGCTGCCGCTTTTCCTGGCGCTGTGCCTGATGGTTCCTCTGGGTGCCAATGGGGCTGAGATACGCAGCGGCGACGAATACTGTTTTTCTCCGGAAGACTTTTCTTTGGAGGAAAAGGAACTCAAGGGCATCTGCATTACGGAGGTCCCGGAAAAAACAGGTCAGGTGCTGCTGGGAAGCCGGGTAATCCGGCCCGGGGACACCCTGTCCGCAGACCGTCTGGCGGAGCTGACCTTTGCTCCGGCGGATACGGAAACGGACACGGATGCCCAGGTGGGGTATCTACCGATTTACAGCGGAGAGGTTGGACCGGAAACAACCTTGACCCTGGCAATCCGGGGAAAGGAAAACAAAGCACCGGTGGCGGAGGACTCTGCTCTGGAGACCTACAAGAATCTTGAAAACACCGGGAAGCTGAAGGTTAAGGACCCGGAGGGGGAACCCATGACCTTTACAGTGGTCCGGCAGCCCAAACGGGGCACCGTGGTCATCGCTGAGGACGGAAGCTTCACCTACACGCCGAAAAAGAATAAGGTGGGCATTGATTCTTTCACCTATACGGCAAGGGATGCCGCTGGAAAGGACTCACGGGAGGCGACCGTAACCATCACGATTCTGAAGCCCACCGACAGCGGCAAATACACGGATACCACCGGGAAAAGCTGCTGCTTCGCGGCGGAATGGATGAAAAATACCGGAATCTTTATCGGAGAAAGTGTAGCAGGCAGCGCCTGTTTCAGCCCGGAAAGAACCGTTACCCGGGGAGAGTTTGTTACCATGCTGGTAAAAACTCTGAACATTCCCGTGGAGGAGGAAGTGTCCTATACGGGATATGCGGACGCGCCTGACTGGCTGAAGCCCTATCTTGCCGCCGCGGCAAGAGCCGGCCTGACCCGGGGGATGCCTCAGGGGGACGTGTTTGGGGCGGATGAGAGCATGGCACCGGAGGATGCCGCGGCCCTGCTGTGCGCGGCGCTGGATCTGACGGGACAGGACGGCGACGCCGCCGCTCTGAATGAGGCGGGAATCCCGGCGCCTGAGGGGGAAGCCCTGAACCG
>CAMEIK010000043.1 GCA_945918315.1 uncultured Clostridia bacterium | reverse complement strand
GAATTACGAGCCATTTTGATCGCTCACGCCAAGCGGTATCCGCTGATGCAGCCTACCGATGCGGTGAAGCTGATTTACCAAAACGAGTTTGGCGGCGGACATCTGATCCGTGACGAAGAAGCCTGCCTGAATTACCTGCACCGGGAATATGCTGACCTGGAGAAAGAACCAACAGCACCGCTGTATGAGGACATCGGAAACGGCATCGTCCGTGTCAATTTGGCAGGAGTCAAGCCTGAAGCTTTGGAACAGCTTGGCAAGGCATTCATCGATTCAGCGGCAAAGCATAAAGGAACGCTGGATAGCTTCTTGAATAAGCTGGAAGTGCTGCGAAAGCTCACAGCAGAAGGTGTATTCACCTTTGACACGAATGTGTTGAACGCTTACCTATCCGAATATGAAGCGGCTGGCTACCCGGCAGTATCCCATAGCGAACAATATCGGCAAGCTTACAAGCCGGCTTACCGCATCCTGTGTATACAAGAATCTAAATAATGAGCAGACACCGCTACAGATGCATTCCCATAAATAGCGGTGTCTTTTTTATTTCAGTTCCTTCATCAATTGGAATCCATACTTGAGGCCATCTACGAAGGCTTTGTGTTCATAGGCCACGCAGATCCGGCAGCAAAGGTTGAACACAGAATTGTTATCGTCCAGGGGCAGAACCTCCAAAAAGGACTCCAGTTCTTTGAAGCCTTCCCGGATGCCTGGTGGATCGTCTTCGTGGGATTCTGCATAGGCGCGGTACAACTGATCCAGCACAGTTTTACAGCCTGAGTCACCGGAGTCGAAGGTGTGGTTTTCTAAATATCGTTTGAACTCTTCAATGCGCTTATTCATCCCCAACACCACCTCTCATCATTTCCAGCATTATCCTGCCGCCCAGGCGGAAACTGTTCTGAAACAGCAAGCATTCTGCCATCGCATGGTGTTCCCGGACGCAGTCTGTATATCGGGAGAATAAATTCTTTTACTCTTCGGTCATGGTTGCCAGCAGCTTTTCTTCATTCCGGCTGATTAGCCGCACCAGTTCCTTGTATTCCTTGCTGGGGTTGGCATCGTACTCTGCTGGGTCAAGATTGCCGTACCAGAAATCTTCCAAAACATTCATAACATCACCCTCCTCAAAAAGTGTGTGTGATGTTACCTCTGCCGCCCAGGTATTGCAAGTAGCTAAGCTGCACAAACCTGGGTGGCAGGTTTTATTGATATCGGCTGTATAACGTATAGCGGTTATTTAACGAATTGAAACCGCAATATGTAGTGCTTGCAAGATCGCACACCGAGAAATACCACAATATCATAGAAACGGCAATCCAAAAAGCGTTGCAAAGTTTAGGAAAACACCCCATTTTCAGTAAAAATGGCATAAAAAGCAGATACCGTAACTAACACGATTGTATCAATTACGGTATCTGTTATGGTGCCGCGGACGGGACTCGAACCCGTACAGTATCGCTACCGGGGGATTTTAAGTCCCCTGTGTCTACCGATTCCACCACAGCGGCGTTATGCCAAGTTTAGCATACTTTCTTTTGCCCGTCAAGAGCGAAGCTGGTCAAGGTTGCAGGCAAACGCCGGCAGGCAGTGATCCAGAAACCAGTCCAGCTCCGGCATGGCCATATCCTTCATGGCTTTCCAGGTCTGGGAGGCGGCGGAATCAAACTCTGTATTGCCGGTCTTCTGCTCCTCAATACACTTGATATGGGCAGAAAGCTTATCCGCGGCTTTTACAATGGGAGTGACCTCGGGGTCATCCTCCAGAACCAGGTGCTCATAGCTTGGACGCAGGGCCGGTGGAAGCATATCCAGCAGCTTATTTCCCGCCACACGTTCCAGCTCCTTATAGGCGGCCTTGATATCCGGATTGTCATACTTAATCGGCGTGGGAAGATCCCCTGTCAGTATTTCCGAAGCATCGTGATACAGCGCGGCCACGGCACATCTGTCCGGGTCGGGGCCGGACAGTTCCAGAACGTCCCGGCGAATGAGCGCCAGGGCGTGGGCAAGTACCGCCGTCATGTGGCTGTGCTCCTGAATGTTCTCCGAGAAGTTGTTGCGCATCAGGCCCCACCGGGTAATGTAGCGCATTCTTCCCAGAAGCGCGTAAAACTCATTTGCCATTCTTTTTCTCCCATTGATTCAAAATCCCGGGCAGTTCCTCCGGTGTCCGGCAAAAGAGGGTCCCGCCTGCCGCTTCCAGCGTTTCTTTATCCCGGAACCCCCAGAGCACGGACAAACAGGGCATCCCGGCGTTCCGTGCCGTCAGAATATCCACCTCACTGTCCCCCACATAGACGCAGCGGTCCGCGCCAAGGGCTTCAAGTCCCCGGAAAAGCATGTCCGGCGCGGGCTTCCTCGGACAGTCCGCGGTTTCCCCAAAAGCCGGAACACCGGGGAAAAACCGGGCGCACAGAGGTTTCACCGCCGAATCGGGCTTGTTGGACACGATGGCGGCGGGCATATGGAGCTGACGCAGCGCCTCCGGAATCCCGTCATAGGGCCGGGTACGGTCCAGGCAGTGGGCATTATAATGGGCACGAAACACCTTCAGCACTTCTTCCGCCGGAGGGTCCGTTTCTTTCCCCGGCAGGGCCAGGCGGATCAGCCGCTCCGCGCCGTTGCCCAAAAACCGCCGTACTTCCTCCCGGGTTCTCGGGGGGAGGGAAAAGGCGGCAAGCGCCGTGTTTACACTGGCCGCCAGGTCATCCAGGGTGGCCAGAAGTGTTCCGTCCAAGTCAAAAAGCACCGCGGTCATACATTCCCACCTCTGTTCTTCATTACCCGAATATCCTCCCCCACAAAAGTCAGCCGGGTGAAGCTGCCGTGGAGACGGGAGGCAATCTGCGGGGAGTATCGTCTGCTCAGCTCGTCAATATTCAGGTTGGTGGAGATCACCATGGGTTTTCCCGCCAGAATCCGGTCATTGATCAGGCTGTACAGAGAGGCCGTCACAAACTGGCCGGGCATTTCGGTGCCCAGATCGTCCAGGAGCAGCAGGTCGCACGCGGTCAGTTTGGCCGCTTCCGCCCTTGTTTCCTCGTTCCCGTTGAAGCGGGCCTGTTCCAACTTGGAAAACAGATGTCCCGCGCTTTCATATACCACACTGAACCCCCGGTCGGTGACTGCACGGGCAATACAGGCGGACAGGAAGGTCTTTCCCAGTCCGGTATTTCCCACAAACAGCAGATTCCCGGCGCCGGAGGAAAAGGTCACACCATACCGCCGGGCGGTCTGGAAATTCCGCTCCATGATGGCACGGGGGCTTGCCCCCAGCTTGGGATCCATCTTATCGGAGTAGTAATCCAGCCGGAACTGGCTGAAGCTGTCCCGATTTCCCGAAAGGATGGAGACCTCTTTTTTCTGTTCCTGCCGGCAAAGCTCCTCCAGGCACTCGCACATGGTAGTCCCTATGTAACCGGAGCCGCCGCATTTGTCGCAGATGGGCGTTTCGTCCAGAAATCCCTCTTCAAAGGATTCCGCTGCCAGCCGGGCACGTTCCCGCTGGAGGGAAAGGTTCCGATCTCTCACCTGGTCCAGCATTTCCCTGCCGTCACTGCCCTGGTCAAAGGCTGCCCGGGCCGCCTGGGCCATGGTACGGCGAAGTTCCATATCAATTTCCCGGATCCGGGGTACCTGGGCATAGGCCCGGGCAAGATGCTCCCGATTTTCCGATTCCCGGTCCTCCTTTGCCATGGCAAGCCGCTGTCTTGCCCGGCGAACCACATCGGCACTGTACGCCATTGATTATCCCTCCCGTAAAACCGCGCGGATGGCTTCCAGCTCTGCCTCACCCAGCTCTCCGGAGGCTCCCTTGGGAACGGGCGCTTTCCTGTCCCCGTTCTGGACTGCCTGGACGCTGTGAAGTCCCTGCTGGTGCCAGCGCTGCAAAATCTTAGTCATGTATGCCCAGTTGAGCCCCCCGGTATTCAGGCAGGTGCGCTCATAGGCCATGGAAATAACCCCATCGTCAAATCCCATGTCCAGCCAGCTCTGGGCGTAGCGCTCCTCTGCCGGAGTCAGGTTCCGACCCCGGATCTGCAGCAGATCCATAAGCCGGTGCATCCGGGAGGCACGGACATTCTGGGCCTGGATGTAGGCAGCCGCTTCCTCCATGGTGTCAATCCCCTGCTCCGCCCAGGCGTAGGCTTCCTTTTCAATGGACCGGAGGCTGGGATTCCGGCTGCTTCCCTTCTGGCGAAGCCGGTCCCGGCAGTAGCAAACCAGCATAAAAACCACATCGGCAGGCATTCCCAGGTATCGGACAAAGCCCAACAGGATTTTTAGTTCTTCGGTGTTCAGCGCTCTGCCCAAAAGCTGCTGCACCTCCCCATAAAGAGAAGCAAAGCCATTGTCCTTTTCCAGTGCGGACAGAACATCCTCCTCAGAGTAGGCGGGGCGATCCCCAGGGGCGATATGGGTTTTCTTTTCCTCCGGCCACAGTCCAAGCTGCCGCAGCGTCGCCGAAGCGCAGGACAGGCGGGCCTGGCTGATATGTAATGCGCTTTCCGCGCTGTCGGGACTGTTCCCGCCGTGGATAAATAGATATAGAAGGGCGGCATCGGGGCTGGCTGCGCCCAGAAGCTTCCGCAGATCCGTCTCGGAGACGGAAAATTCCTGTGCTATCATTTTTCTGTCTTCCTCACAATCCTTAGGTTGCCTGAATGGCGAAAAAGCGACACACTTTGACCATATCCTCATTTGGCACTCATTATATCACAGACTTTCGCCCCGGACAATGGCAAAAGGAGGGAGAATTTCATAAAAAATCCCGGCTCGTCTTTGTCGGGACACAGCATCTTGTGTCTGTACCCGAAAAAAGAAACAAGCCGGGGGGTTTTTCGTTTTTTCTTCCTGCCTCTGTGGCAGAATGTACGAGGTGGGCCGTTCCCTGCCCACCTGCTGTTCGCATCAAGCCGTCGGATCCTCTCGGTGATACACTTGACAGAAATGTAGTACAAATGCTTTCCTTCATCGTCACAAAGGATTTCGCGTTCGCTTTACACTCTGTCCAAAGCCAGTATGCCCCGGGAAATGCCGGCTATACGGAGGTTACCATGGAAAAAACTGTAATTCTTCTGATTCCCGCGATTCTTGTCATTCTGTTTCTGCGGTTGTTGGCAGTGCCCATGCGTTTTCTGTTCCGGCTGGGCATCCATGCCGTCTTCGGCTTTGTCTGCCTGTGGCTTCTGAACGCCATTTCGGGATTCACAGGGGTGCTTTTCCCCATCAATCTCATTACGGTGCTGGTGGCGGGAACTCTGGGTGCGCCGGGAATCGGGGTGCTGGCGGCTCTGGCCTTAATGAGCATTCCATAATGAAAGCAGCCGCGGAAGCAGGAATCCTCCTGTTCCGTGGCTGCCGCCTTCATTGCTTGTCCGTGTGCACAACCAGATGGGGGTAGGACATCTCCACGTTGTTTTCCGCAAAACACTGTCCGATGCGCTGGTTGACCCGGAAATAGGCATCCCAGTAATCCCCGGTCTTTACCCAGAATCTGAGCACATAGGTGATGGTGCTGTTCCCGTATTCGCTCACGGCGGCAAAGGGGGCCGGCTCCTCCAGGGTCATATCCGTTTTCGCTGCCTCCAGCAGGGCATCTATCACCTTCTGGGTTGGAATCCCATAGGCAGCGCCAACCGTCAGCTCCACCCGGCGGGTCTCAGCGGTAGAGTAATTCACAATCTGCGCCGCCACTACCACGCTGTTGGGAATAAAGATAATCTTGTTGTCCGGCGTTGCCAGACGGGTATAAGTCATGCTGATTTCTTCCACGGTTCCGGACTGACCGCCGATGTCAACGTAGTCGCCGGAACGGAATGGGTGGTTACTCAGCACCGTAAATCCGCCGAACACGTTTGTCAGCATATTCTGCAGGGACAGGGACACCGCCAGGGTCAGCACACTGGCAAGGGCTACAACACCGGTTACATCCACGCCCAGATGGGAGGCAATCATCAGGCCCAGCAGAATATACAGAACAACCTTAATAATGGACACGACCAGACTGTGGGCCGCCTTTTCCAGCTTTGACTTTTCCAGAACACTGCGCAGAGTTTTGACAACAAAACGAATGATAAGAATCCCAATCACCAGTTCAGCGGCGGCGGAGAGAACATGGGAATCAACCAGAAGCTTTTTTATATCCATTGAGATTTCCTCCTTTGAAGCTATCAGAATTATAACCGCACCCGGTCTGTTTTGCAATCCCCTTTTCCTGGCAAGATTTGTCGGCAGCAAACGGGTGACGGAATTCCATTGATTTGTGCTTGCAGACGTTTCCGCAAAAACTCAACAATTCTTTCCGGAAATACCTGTAAAATCTTGTAGAAATCACTTCTTGCGCCCCCAGTTTTCGGTGGTATAATAAATGCGCTGAAAGGGGTCAAATCCCGCTGCTTTGTTATTTCCCGAGAATAGAGGTTTTTTTCATGGAATATCTTCTTTCCATCGGCATCGCCATGATCGCCGGTCTTCTGCTTACCAGACTCACCACCCGCTTGCGGCTGCCGGATGTCACCAGCTATCTTGTTGCCGGGCTTCTCATAGGGCCCTTGGGCTTTGGCGCCCTGAGAATCCCCGGCCTGGGCTTCCAGTCTTTTGACTATGTGGAAAGCATGGGGCTCATCTGTGACGTGGCTCTTGGCTTTATTGCCTTTTCCATCGGCAATGAGTTCCGGCTCTCCTCACTGAAAACCATCGGCCGTCAGGCCACGGTCATTGCCATTGTCCAGGCGTTGGCTGCCACCGTCTTTGTAGACGTGTCCTTGCTGCTGTTCCACCTTTTCCTGGGAGAGCAGCTGCCGGTATCCACCTGCCTGATTCTCGGTGCCATTGCCACTGCCACTGCTCCCGCCGCAACCATAATGGTCATCAACCAGTACAAGGCCAAGGGTCCCCTTACCAGCATTCTGCTGCCCATTGTGGCCCTGGATGACGCCGTGGGCCTCATCGTGTTTGCCATCTCCTGCGGCATCGCAAAGGGTCTGAGCTTCGGGACCGTGAATCTTGTGTCCATTCTGGTAAACCCCATGCTTGAAATCATCGCATCTCTTGTCATGGGCGCCGCAATCGGCTGGCTGTTCAGTATCATTGAGAAATTCTTCCATTCCCGCTCCAAGCGTCTGAGCCTGGCCGTGGCAATTGTGTTTATTTGCGCCGCGGTTTCGAAGATTTCCCTTTCCCTGCCCGGCGGCGTGGAGATCGGCTTCTCTTCCCTGCTGGTATGCATGATGTGCGGCACATTTTTCTGCAACCTTTGTGATTTTTCCGAGGAAATCATGTACCGGACAGAGCGGTGGACCGCTCCCGTGTATGTTCTGTTCTTCGTGCTGTCCGGTGCCGAACTGGATCTGAGGGTCTTCGGGAGCCTTGCCGTAGTCAGTATCGGCGTCATATATATCCTCGCCCGCTCCGCCGGAAAAATTCTGGGCGCCAATGTCAGCTCCCGGATTATGGGATGCCAGGAGTCCGTCTGCAAATATCTGGGCATCACGCTGCTGCCCCAGGCCGGTGTGGCACTGGGCATGTCCGTAACCGTCGCCGCGGATTTCGGCGCGGAGGGCGCGATTATCCGCAACATCGTTCTGTTTTCCGTGCTGGTCTACGAGCTGGTGGGCCCGCTGCTGACCAAGATGGCTCTTACCAAGGCAGGAGAGATCACCCCCACCGCGGTCTCTTCCCGTGGTGTTATTCCCACCGCCCCCAACAAAACCACTTGACTTTCCTCCCCGGTAAGCTATAATATTTGTAGAAAATTGGATAAAGGAGCGATTTCTATGTACTATCGTATGCGTGTTGCCGGTCTGGAGCGGGATCTTCCCATCTGCCCGGTAACGGACAGTCTGTACATTGCCGGCTTTGTTATTTTTGGGGATCCGGAGCTGACCGAAGCCTGCGCCCGGGAGCTCCTCGCGAAGGCCCCCGCCTATGACTACATTATCACCGCCGAGGCAAAGGGGATTCCCCTGGCCCATGAGATGGCGCGTCAGGCAGGCGACAAAAAGTACATTCTGGCAAGAAAAGGCCCCAAGCTCTACATGCGGGACATCTTCAGCGTATCCGTTAAGTCCATCACCACCGCCAAGGAGCAGCACCTGTACTTAGACGGCGCGGATGCCGCCCTGATGAAGGGCAAGCGGATTCTGGTTGTGGATGATGTCATTTCCACCGGCGAGAGCCTGTCCGCCCTGGAAGCCCTGGTGGAGAAGGCCGGCGGCGAAATCTGCGGCAGAATGGCAATTCTTGCTGAAGGAGA
>CAMEIK010000042.1 GCA_945918315.1 uncultured Clostridia bacterium | reverse complement strand
AAAAAAGGAGACGAACAGAATGAAAAAAGCATTGGCACTGATTCTTGGCATTGTCATGGTCCTGGGCTTGCTTGCCGGCTGCTCCGGCAAGGAAAAGGGTCCCGTCGAGCTGACGCTCCAGCTGTGGGATGAGGCTCAGCAGCCTGTAATCCAGGAGAATGTTGACAAGTTCAACGCCGCCCACGAGGGCCAGATCCATGTCACCATCGAGCAGATTCCCTGGGGCACCTACTGGACGAAGCTGGACGCCTCTCTGGAAACCGACGAAGCTCCCGATGTGTTCTGGATGAACGTGTATGTCCACAAGTATTCCGAGGCCGGCCTGCTGGAGCCTCTGGACGCGTACATCAAGAAGGACAATTTCGACACCGGCATTTATGCCAAGGGCCGTCTGGACGCCTATAACCTGGGCGGCGTGCAGTATGCGCTTCCCAAGGGCCTGGATACGGTTGTGGTTGCGCTGAATACCGAAATTTTCTCCCGCTATGGTGTTGACCTTCCCACGGAAGGCTGGACCTGGGACGACATGCGCGGTATCGCCTCCCAGCTGCGGGACGCCATTGCTGCCGCCGGCGGCTCCGAGTATCCCATCGTCATGGAGCTGGATGCCCAGCCCTCCTGGATGAACTTCCTGTATCAGAACGGCGGCTATTATCTCTCCCCCGACGGCAAGTCCACCGGTATCGCTGAAGCTGCCTCCAAGGACGCGATTCAGCAGGTGGTTGACCTGATGGACAACAAGCAGATGGCGCCCTACTCCGTCCTGTCCGAGACCAAGGGCACCGACCTGTTTATTTCCGGCCAGGCCGGTATCGTGTTCATCGGCTCCTGGAAGGCCAGCGTTCTGGAAAACTCCTCTCTGGCTCAGGAAGGCAACATTCAGCTGATCCAGATGCCCAAGATGGCGGAAAACAACAGCTGCGGCATGGGCGGCCTGGGCTATGTCATGGCCTCCAAGTGCAAGAATAAGGATGCGGCTTGGGAGCTTATTAAGTACATCACCAGCGCCGAGGCTGAGCAGTACGAGGCGGAAAAGGGCATTGATATTCCCGCTTGCTTGTCCGCCCAGAGCGCTTACGTTTCCAACTTCAAGAACATCAACGCTCAGGTGTTCATGGACGCTTCTACTACCGGTTTTGCCTATCCCTCCAACGGCAACTTTGACTGGACCGGCTTTGTCAACGATGCCATGGCGGAGGCCTTCTCCGGCACCAAGTCCGTCAGCGATGCGCTGGACAACGGCGCTGCCCAGGCTCAGGCTGTCCTGGACGAGCTGTTCCAGTAATTCGCGGCGCGCATTCTCAAACGCAACTGCCTGCCGCGGCTCCGCTTCGCGGGGCCGCGGCAGAAATCTACCCCAAGGTTGGGATAATGACAGATTCCCCCACGGTACCTGACGGTATTTCCGCAGGAGAAAGTCAAGACTGCCGCCCAAGCCATGTTGGCGACGGGAACGGGCAGCGGAAAGGCATGGTCATATGAAAGTGAAAAAAGAGTCCCTGGGCCGTCTGAAGCGGAAGGAAGCCATCACCGCGTACATCTTCATTGTACCCATGTTTCTGGGACTGATGGTATTCAGTGTTGTTCCCTTTGTTCAGAATATCCTGTACAGCTTCCGGAAGATGGGCACTTTCGGCAACGGTACCTTTGTGGGGCTGAGCAATTACCAGAAGCTTCTTCAGGATGAGACCTTCTGGCTGGCTTTGCGAAACACCTTCTTCTACGCGGCGGTGGGTGTTCCCCTGGTTATTTTCTTCTCCATCTTTTTTGCGAACCTTGTGAACAAGAAGATCCGCGGACGGACGCTGTACCGCACGCTGCTGTATATTCCCGCGATTACAATGCCCGCGGCTATCAGCATCCTGTGGCGCTGGATTCTCAACTATCAGTATGGCATTCTGAACTTCTTTCTGGAGAAGATCGGTCTGCAGCGGATCTCCTGGCTGGGAGATGTTCACTATGTGCGGTGGGCCATCATCCTGGTGCTGGTCTGGTCCATGGTAAGCTACTACACCATTATTATGCTGGCGGCAATGCAGGGCATTGACAAGTCCTACTATGAAGCCGCCCGGATTGACGGCGCTTCCAACCGTCAGCTTTTCTTCAAAATCACCCTGCCTCTGCTGGGGCCCATGATCTTCTTCGCCATCATTATGGTGACCATGGGTATTTTGCAGATCTTTGATTTCATTTACCTCATGGTGGACCGTACCACCTATTCCTATACATACAGCATGAGTCTTGTGACCTATTTCTACGAATGCGCCTTTAATAAGAGCAGTATGCGCGGTTACGGCGCGGCAATCTCCGTTGTGCTGGCTCTGATTATTATGGTAATCACCATTATTCAGATGATCGTAAAAAAATACTGGATTAAGACGGGAGATTGAGTTATTATGAGTATCAGACAATCTGAGAGTCTTTTTACGAGGATTATGAACCATGTGTTTCTGGTCCTGGGCTCTTTTCTGGCGGTGGGCCCCTTTATCTGGATGTTCCTCACCTCCATTAAGACATTTGAAGAAACCATACAGATTCCGGTGAAGTTTTTGCCGGATATCCCCCGGTGGGAAAACTATGCCATCATCTCTGATAAGCTGAATTTTCCCAGACTGTATCTGAACACCATTCTTGTGGCGCTTATGATGATTGTGGGTCAGATCCTGATTGTGACCATCTGCGCCTATGCCTTTGACCGCCTGAAGTTCCCGGGAAAAAATGTCCTGTTCCTTGGTATGCTGGCGCTTATGATGGTGCCCGGGCAGATCTTTGTGATTCCCCGCTTCAAGATCATGGTGTCATTGCATTTGACGAATACCCTGATCGGCCTTGTGCTGCCGGGACTTTTCAATATCTTTGGCGTGTTCCTTATGCGCCAGTTCTTCTCAACGATACCAAAGGAACTGGATGAAGCGGCGCTGATCGATGGCTGCAGCTATTTCCGGATCTATTGGAATGTGCTGCTGCCTCTGGTGAAATCTGGAATTACCACGCTGGCCATTCTGACCATGCTGGGCGCGTGGAAGGACCTGATGTGGCCTCTCATCAACAACTCCCGTGCGGAAATGATGACGCTGGCGGCTGGCCTTGCCATGCTCATCGGCGAGCACACTACCTATTATGAGCAGGTCATGGCGGGCGGTGTTATCGCGGTGCTTCCTCTGATCATTCTCTTCGTGATTTTCCAGAAGCAGTTTGTGGCGGGTATCGCCCAGAGCGGTATCAAAGGCTGATAAACAGGAAGAAAGGAACGGATTCTATGTTGTATCGTTATCCCATCAATGATGTCCATATTCATCTGTTTAACCCGGAGGACATGGACGATTGTGTAAAAATGGTGAACTACTGCGGCTATGAGCACTGGGCGTTTATGGCCTGCACGGTGATCGGCCACCCCCTGGCGCTGACGCAGAATCTTCTGTGCGCCCTGATGAAGCTGAAAGAGGGAGGAAGGTGCCAGGCCTTCGGCTCCTTCCATTACTTCGGGGGTGTGGTTCCCGATGCCGACGAGCTGCTGCGCCAGATCCAGTGGCTGGAAGCTGCCGGTTTTGACGGAATCAAGATGCTGGACGGCAAGCCCGGTGTCCGTGTGCGCAACGGGATCCCGCTGGACGCGCCCAACTATGACAAGATGTTCGATTACGCTGCCGAAAAGCAGTTCCCCATTCTGTACCATATCAATGACCCCGTGGAGTTCTGGCACTGGGACCAGCTGCCGGAGTGGGCAAAGACCAAGAATTTCTTCTACGGCAACGGTAAGTTCCCTCACAAGTATGAGATCGATGACGAGACCTTCGGTATCCTTCACAAGCACCCGGATCTGAAGCTGTGCATCCCCCATTTCTTCTTCATTTCCGATCAGCCGGGCCTGTGCGGCGAGCTGCTTGACCGGTACCCCAACCTGTACCTGGATATTACCCCCGGTTGGGAGATGTTTGAAAACTTTGCCAAGGACCGGGAGTACTGGCGGAGCTTCTTTGGCCGGCATTCCAAGCGGATCCTCTTCGGCACAGACACCTTCTCGGACCACTGGATGGAGACGGTGACCTGCCTGCAAAGAGTGATGGAAACCGATGAAGCCTTCGTAGCCTTTGAAGAAAACTGTATCGGACTTGACCTGCCGGAAAAGACCCTTCGGGATGTCTACTACAACAACTATTTTGACTTCTGCGGCAGCCTGGACCGGAAGATCAATGTGCCCATGGTTCTGGAATACGCCGACACCCTGTACCAGTACATCCCCCGGGGGGAAAGCTACGAATACGTCAAGAATACCATCGATTTCCTGAAGGCTGAAATCGCGAAATTCGCTTGAAAGGATCTTCTTCTATGAAGCTTTGTGTAATCGGCGGTACCGGTGCCCGGTCTGCGTTTCTGACAAAATCCCTGGTTAAGAATGCCCGCAGCATCCGGGTGGACCATATTGTCCTGCTGGATAACGACCCGAGAAAGCTGCGGACCTACGGCAGCATTGCCAAGGAAATCGCGGCCCGGCTGGACCCGGAGCTGAAATTCACCGTTACCAGCGACCCCGTTGCCGCCCTGACAGATGTGGACTACATCATCACCACAATCCGTGCCGGCGGAGATGAGGGCCGGCTCTTTGACGAGAGGACCTGTATGGAGCTTGGGGTTCTGGGGCAGGAGACTACCGGCGGCGGTGGTTTTGCCATGGCGATCCGCTCCATTCCCACGCTGATTTATTACTGCAATCTGGCGAAAAAGCTGGCAAAGCCCGGTCATCTGATCTTTAATTTCACGAATCCCAGCGGTATCATTACCCAGGCCATGCGCCAGCAGGGCTTTGACAACGTTTATGGCATCTGTGACGCTCCCAGCGGCTTTATTAAGCAATTGGAGGAAATCCTGGAGGTCCCCGACGGCGCGTTGGATGTGGAATGCTATGGGCTCAACCATCTTTCCTGGTTCCGGAATGCCAGGCTGCAGGGAAAGGATATCCAGAAGGAGCTTCTTGCCGATCCCAGGGTCTACAAGTACTCGGAGATGCGCCTGTTTACGAAGGAGATGGCCCAGCTGAACGACGGCTGCATGCTCAATGAGTATCTGTATTTCTATTACTGCAGGGAGAAGTCCCTGAGCATGATCCGAAAGGCGGAGCATCCCCGGGGAGAGATGATTTACCTCATTAACCGGGAGCTGGAGGAACAGCTGGACAAACTGGAATTTCCCAGAGACTTTGAAAAAGGCTTTGCGCTGTATATGCAGGCCTACGGCAAGCGGGAAAACGCTTACTTCTCCGTGGAGAGCGGCGCGAACCGGGAAAAGGTCTGGGTGCCGCCCACTGTCGAAGAATTCCTGAGCCAGCCCGATGAGGGCGGATACGCGGCGGTTGCCCTGCGGTTTATCCATGCCATTACCGACGGGACGCCCTGCCGCATGATCCTGTCCGTACCCAATCAAGGCGCCATTGACGGTCTGGCGGATGACGATGTGGTGGAAATCACATGCGACATCACCCGGGAGGGAGCCAAGCCTGTGAAGATCGGAAAAATCAGCAGCTTCCAGCTGCTGCAGATCCAGCGGATTAAATTCTTTGAGCGCAGCACAATCCGGGCCATTCTGGAAAACGACCGGGAAGCCGCTGTGCAGGGCCTGTACATGCATCCGCTGGTCAATGATCTGCAGATCGCGGAAAAACTGGTGGACACCTTCTTTACGCGCTACGAACGCTTCATTCACATGAGCAATTCTTAATGGATCAGGATGGGGAAGAGGCATATGTTTGATTTTAAGACATTTGCGCAGATGAATTTGGACTGCATTTTCCAGGGCTTCGACCGTCTGCCCGCGCTGGGGGAGGAGGTCTTCGCCAAGAGCTTCACGCTTCAGCTGGGGGGCGGCCCCATGGTGTGTCCCATTGTGCTGAATCAGCTTGGCTGCAAGACGGAGCTGGGGACGTTTCTGGGGGAGGGGGATGTTACGGATATCTGCCTCCGGCTGCTGGAGCGGAAGGGTTTTCACGCTTTCCGCAGCTTTCCCTCTCCGAAAAAGGATCCGGTGGTAGTGACGGCTGTGTTCTCCGGACCGAAGGATCGGGGATTCCTGGCGCATAATGAGCAGGTATATGAGAGCTGTCTTCCGGAAGATGTGGTTTTTGATTATCTGTCAGATGCCAGGGTCACCTTTGCGCCGGTAGGGCATCCGAATGCAGCCAGACGGCTGCACGAAGCCGGTGTAAAGATCGTTTTCGACAACGGTTGGAGCGATGATTTGTGCATTGATACGATCCGGGAGCTTCTTCCCTATGTGGATGTGTATACGCCAAATGATAAAGAGGCGAGGAAAATCGCGGGAACCGAGGACCTTCAGGAGGCCCTTCGGTTCCTGGCGGGATATACCAAAAATCCGGTCATTACTCTGGGTCAGGATGGCTGCGCGTTCCTGAAGGATGGGAAAATGCGGATCATCCCGGCGGAATCCGGCGTTGTGGCCGTGGATACCACCGGCGCCGGGGACAACTTTATTACCGGCGTGGTTTACGGAATGATCCATGACCTGCCGCTTGAGAAGTGTCTGCGTCTGGGCAATGTGTTTGCCGGAAAGTCCATCACCGCTGTCGGCTGCTTCGGCGCTACCGTGACCCGGGAAGAGGTCAGCCGGTATCTGTAAGGGAACTGGAAGGATATGAAAACGATCATCAATTCCCAACGGCTTCTGGACTCCTTTCGGGAGCTTGTGGCCATCGACAGCCCCTCTTTCGGGGAAAGGGCTATGGCCGATGAACTGACGGCCCGATTGAAAAAGCTGGGCTTTGCGGTATGGGAGGACGACAGCGCCCGGAAGATTCACGGCAATGCCGGGAATCTCTTTGCCACCCTGCCGGGGAAACTGGATATGCCCCCGCTTTTGCTATGCGCCCATATGGATACCGTGGCGCCTGCCCTGGGGAAACGGGCGGTGGCAGAGCCCGACGGACGGGTGCGTTCTGCCGGGGATACGGTACTGGGGGCGGACGATCTGGCCGCGGTGGCGGAGATTCTGGAAGCGGTCGCTGCCCTGGAAGAACAGAAAATCCCCCACCGGCCGGTGGAGGTGCTGTTTTCCGTTGCGGAGGAAGCCTACTGTGTGGGAGCGTCCGTATTTGATTTCAGCGTTGTCCGGGCCCGGGAAGCTTATGTACTGGACTACGACGGCGCTGTGGGAACGGCTGCCAACCAGGCTCCCACGCTGCTGGATTTTACGGTCACGGTTCGGGGAAAAGCGTCCCATGCGGGATTCGCCCCGGAAAAGGGCGTGAGCGCCATTTCCGCCGCGGCCCAGGCCATCTGTCGGATTCCTGCCGGACGGGTATCCCCGGAGGCAACACTGAACTTTGGGACCATCCAGGGAGGTACGGCGACAAACATTGTGCCGGATGCCTGTACGGTGCGCGGAGAGATTCGCAGCCTGGATGACGGCTATGCCTTTACTCTCCTGGATAATCTGAAAGATACCTTCCGTCAGGTCTGCCAGGAGAACGGGGCTGAATTTGAAATCCGGGAGCGGTGTTTGTTCCATGCTTACCATGTGCCCGCCGAAGCCCCGGTGGCCCGGCGCTACCGGAGGGTATGTAACAGGCTGGGCCATGCGGTGTCGTTTACGGCGACCTTTGGCGGAAGCGACAATAACTGGCTTGCGGCAAACGGCATTCAGGGAATTGTGGCGGCCTCTGCCATGCATGGCTGCCACACCTGCGGCGAGTATACTTATGTACAGGAAATGGCGGAAATTGCCCAAATAACGGCGGAACTTCTGTGTGAAAGGTGAAAAATGGAATTACCGATTGTAATTGATTTTGTATGTCCCTATTGCTACTATCTGGTAGCGCTGCTGGACACGGTACAGGATATTTTCCCCCATAGGATTCGGTTTCTTCCCAACGAGCTGACGGAGGAGAGTAATCCACCGGTGGATGTGTGCTCGGACCCGGAGCGCCGGGCAAGGTTTGGAAGGACGCTTGCCCCCGCGTGCGAAAAAATCGGCCTGGATGCCAAGCTCCCTCCCAATGTTTGCCCCCGGCCCTATACCCGAAAAGCCTTTGAGGGCTTCCACTTTGCTGAGGAGCGGGGCCTGGGCAACGAATACTGCCGCCGGGTGATGGAGGCGTATTTCGCTGAGGAACGGGATATCGGTTCGGAAGCGGTGCTGGCGGAGCTTGCCGGGGAGATCGGGCTGGATCGGGCTCTGTTTTTGGAGGCCTTAAAAGACGGAATCTATACCCAGCGGCAGCGGGAAGCAGTCCGCTATGCCAAGGAGAACGTGAAGGTGGAAGTTGTTCCCACGATCCTGCTGCCCGGCGGGAGAGTTCAGGGCTTTTTCCCCTCCGGGGAGGAGCTGGTCCGTCAGCTCCGGGAAAAGACAGATACCTGAATAGTACACAACGGCCGCAAGCGAATGCTT
>CAMEIK010000041.1 GCA_945918315.1 uncultured Clostridia bacterium | reverse complement strand
GGTCGCCATATGGACAAAGCGGTGATTTTACCTCCGCGAATTCAGTTTAGCACAGATTCATTTCCTTGGCAATAGGACCTTGCATATTCCTTGTAAAAAAATATGAATTTTGTTTAAAATGCTGTAAAGTAGATGTAAAAACTGTGTAATATGCGCAAAAAGCAAAAAAGAAACTGAAAAATCGGACAAGAAATGCAATCTGTAAAAGAGAAAAGAACAAACAATGCGTAGAAATTGAGAATATCTATGGTATGATAGGACTGTACAGGTTGTACGAAAACATGACCGAAAACAAAAAAGAATTAGGAGGAAAATCATGAAGAATATGAAACAGTGGATCGCGCTGGCTGTGGCACTGGTTCTGTGCCTGGGCACCATGACCGCCTGCGCCGGGGCCCCCGCTCCCACGCCCACCGAGACCGAGGCCCCCACCGAGGCTCCCACCGAGACCACCGCCCCTGTTGAGGTGGAGATGGCCGGGTTCTCCGAGGCTCCCTTCCTCACCGCCGCCGGCACCTACGGCAAGGTGGAGGACCGTCTGCCCGTAGCCGACGACGTGATGGTGGAGTCCGTGGACGCTGCCGGCAACGCCCTGGAGATCGGCGTCTACGGCGGTGAGCTGAAGCGTTCCGCCGGCGGCGGCAACTGGGACGCCGGCAAGCCCATCGAGGAAGGCCTGTTCCGTTTCAACACCACCGGCACCGTGGAGCCCAATGTGGCCAAGGGCTATGACGTCAATGACGACTACACCGTCTACACCATCTACCTGCGGGAAGGCATGAAGTGGTCCGACGGCGAACCCTTCACCGCTGAGGACTGCGTATGGTTCTACAACGCCGTGTGCCTGAACAAGGTGGACGGCAAGGGCGTCCGCTCCTGCCATAAGGACGCCAACGGCGATCCCGCCGTGGTGGAAAAGGTGGACGACACCACCTTCACCGTGACCTTCGGCACCCCCAAGTATGATTTTGTCGAGGCCCTGACCGTGGACCTCAAGTGGCACTACGCCCCCAAGCACATCTTTGAGAAGATGGTTGACCTGGTCATCGAGAGCAAGGGCATGGAAGACGGCGACGCCAAGACCGCCAAGGAAGCCGAGGCCCTGGCCGCCGCTCAGGAAATCTGCGGCGTGGAATTCTCCGACATCGGCAAGGCCGGCAAGGAGATGCTGTACTACTTCTGGAACTACCCCGGCGTTCCCACCCTGAACCCCTTTGTCCTGTCCACCGAGGCCGGCAAGAACAGCGTCAAGGGCGAGTACTATGAGTTCATCCGCAACCCCTACTACTGGAAGGTCGATGCCCAGGGCCAGCAGCTGCCCTACATGGACAAGATCGTCTACACCACCGTGCAGAATGAAACCCAGACCCTGATGCTCCTGCTGGACGGCACCGTTGACTATCAGACCATCTCCGTGCAGGACGCTCCCACCGTTCAGGATGCCGAGACCACCTCCGGCACCAAGATCAATCTCTACCAGTGGGCTCCCACCTACTGGGGCAGCGGCGCTTACCAGCTGCACCTGAACCTGGGCATCGCCGACGCGGCCAAGAATGCCCTGTTCAACAACCCCGACTTCCGTCAGGCTCTGTCCATCGCCGTTGACCGTGTGGAAATGGCCGCGACCCTGACCAACAACTGGAATGAGCCCGGCCAGGCCGCGCCTCAGGAGGGCACTATGGGTTACAGCGAGGAGTGGGCCACCCAGTGGACCGAGTACGATCCCGCCAAGGCTGAGACCCTGCTGCAGAGCGCCGGTCTTGTCAAGGGCGCCGACGGCTTCTACGCTTTCGCGGACGGCACCAAGTTCGAGCTGAATATCGTCTCCGTTGCCGATTCCGGCGCGGGCACCACCTATGAGTTCCTGAAGAAGTACTTCAATGCCGTGGGCATCAACTGCAACTTCAATGACTACGACCGCAGCGTGGTGGACAACGACCTGTTGGCCGGCACCATCGAGTGCATGCTCTTCCCCGTGACCCCCATCGGCGACATCTCCATCGCTCTGAAGCCCAACTCCATGATCCCCGGCTGCGCCACCAACGTTGCCTGGTACGGCACCATGGACGAGGAGACCGCCACCGGCGACCTGAAGGCTCTGATCGACCTGAAGCAAAAGCTGGACGAGACCGGTGATCCCGACGATCGGGCCGAGATCGTTGACCAGATGCTGCAGCTGCATCAGAAGAACCAGTGGACCATCGGCTACATCGCGGAGGCTCCCGCCATCCACGCCGTGAATGCCCGGATCCACAACTTCCCCGACGGGCTGGTCTGGTCCGACATTTACCGTGACATGGGTATTGCCCACTGCCAGTGCTGGTTCATCCAGGAGTAATTTCTGAACCGGCTCCCCGGACGAATTGAACATAGCAATGCGGGAGGCTGTTTCTACACAAACAGAAGCGCCTCCTGCGTTTTTATTCCCCGGCAAACCCAAAACCAAGAAGGAGGTAAAAAGAGTATGCTCAAATATATCGGCAAACGCCTGCTGCTCTTTATTCCAACCATTCTGATCATCTCCGTGGTCATCTTCTTCATCATCCAGCTTCCTCCCGGAGACTATGCCTCCTCCTATGCCGCCGCCATGGCGGCGGAGGGCGAGATCCTCACCCCGGAGCAGATTCAGGACCTGCGGGTCCAGTTCGGTCTGGACAAGCCCTGGTATGTCCAGTATTTTATCTGGATGGCGGACATCATCACCAAGGGCGATTTCGGCTACTCCTTTGAGTACGGCCGGGATGTGTGGGCGGTTATCGGGGACTATCTGCCCCTGACCCTGGCAATCTCCTTTATCATCCTGGTGTTTCAGTACGCGGTGTCCCTGCCCATCGGCATCTACTGCGCCAACCACCAGTATTCCGTGGGGGACTATATCTGGTCCTTCATCGGATTTATCGGCACGGCAACGCCAAACTTCCTGCTGGCAATCATCGTCATGTATGTGATCTATGTGAAGACCGGCGGCATGTATCTGGGCCTTTTCAGCACGGAAATGCTCCAGAACGGTATGCGCCTGGAATACATTCCGGAATTTCTGGGCCGGTGCCTGATTCCCATTTTCGTCATCGGCACCTCCGGCACCTGCGGCATCATCCGTACCGTCCGTGCCCAGATGCTGGACGAGCAGGCCAGGCAGTATACCCTCACCGCCCGGGCCAAGGGCTGCAGTGAGGCCACCATTACCTATAAGTACTGCCTGCGGGCGGCGCTGAACCCTGTGGTTTCCGGCCTGTCCGGCGCCCTGCGGACCATCTTCTCCGGCTCCACCGTTTCCGCCATCGTGATGAACATGGCGATTCTGGGGCCCGTGCTGCTGCGGGCCCTGAAAACCCAGGACATGTACCTGGCCGGTACCATCGTTCTGGTGCAGGCCATTCTCGTGGTGGTGGGCACCCTCCTTTCGGATATCGCCCTGGCGTGGCTGGATCCGAGAATTCGTTTTTCGGAAAGGAGCTGAGAAAGAATGGCAACGCTGTTTAAGAAAAAGGAAAAGAATCAGGAGAGCACCTATCTGGCTTCCCAGTGGCAGCTCATGTGGATCAAGCTGAAAAAGCACAAGCTGGCCCGGTTCAGCATGGCGATTCTGCTGGTTCTGTATCTGGGAGCCCTGTTTGCCGACTTCCTGGCGCCCTACGGTCTGGATGACTTCTCCGGCCTTTACAAGGACACCGCCCCCACCAAAGTCTATTGGCGGGATGAAAATGGCAAGTTCTCCCGTCCCTTCGTGTTCAAGCTGCAAAAGGTCAACGACCGGAAGACCTTTACCGTCATCACTACGGAGGATTACAGCCAGAAGTATTATGTGAAGTTCTTCTGTCCCGGCATCGAGTATAGGTTCTTAGGCTTTATCCCCGGCAATATCCACCTGTACGGCCTGGTGGACGAGCAGGGCAATGTGAGCACCGACGCGCGCATCAATATTTTCGGCGCGGACAGCATGGGCCGTGACATCTTCTCCCGGCTGCTCTTCGGCAGCCAGGTGTCGCTGACCATACCCTTCGTCTCCGCCGCCATCAGCTTTGTGCTGGGCATTCTGCTGGGCGGTATCTCCGGCTACTTCGGCGGCTGGATTGATAACCTGATCCAGCGGATCATCGAGGTCATCTCCGCGGTGCCCAGCATCCCCCTGTGGCTGGCCCTGTCCGCGGCCATTCCCCCCGGAATCTCCGTCACCGCCATGTACCTGTACATTACCATCATTCTGTCCTTCATCGGCTGGACGGGCCTGGCCCGGACGGTCCGGGGCCGGTTTATTGCCCTGCGGAAGGAGGACTTCGTCATGGCCGCCCGGCTTGCCGGTGTCAGTGACTTCAAGATCATCGTCAAGCACCTGGTCCCGGGCTTTTTGAGCTACCTGATCGTGAACCTGACCCTGGGCATCCCCGGCTCCATCCTGGGCGAGACCTCCATGAGCTATCTCGGCCTGGGCATGAAGTCCCCCGCGACCTCCTGGGGCGTTCTGCTGAAGGAGACCGAGGCCCTGGCTACCGTAGCCCAGTGCCCCTGGAAGATGATCCCCCTGATCTTCGTCGTCATCACCGTTCTTGCTTACAACTTCCTGGGCGACGGTATGCGTGACGCGGCGGATCCCTACAAGTAAACGAGGAAAGGAGTTCGCGTGATGGAAAAGCAAGAGCGTGAAAAGGACCTGGTCCTCCAGGTCAAGGATCTGAAGATCAACATTAAAACCGACGACGGCATTCTGACCCCCGTCCGGGGCGTGAATTTTGAAATCGGCAAAGGCGAGACTCTGGGCCTCGTAGGTGAGTCCGGCTGCGGCAAGAGCCTGACCAGCAAGGCCATTCTGGGCATCAACGCCAAAAACTGCAAGGCCGAGGGGGAAATCCTCTTTGACGCCGAAAATCTGGGTATGACGGATCTTCTGAAGCTGAAGCCCAGAGGGGACGAGATTCGTTCCGTCCGGGGCAAGCAGATCTCCATGATCTTCCAGGAGCCCATGGTGGCCTTCTCCCCCATGTACACCATCGGCAACCAGATCAACGAAGCCACCCGGCTGCATATTACCAAAGACAGGAAAAAGTCCAGGGAGATCTCTCTGGAGGTTATGAAGAAGGTGGGTATCGCCAACGCGGAAAAGCGCTACGACCAGTACCCCCACGAGTTTTCCGGCGGTATGCTCCAGCGGGCCCTCATTGCTATGGCCCTGGTGTGCAATCCCAAGCTGCTCATTGCCGACGAGCCCACCACGGCTCTGGATGTGACCATTCAGGCCCAGATTCTGGAGCTCATGAAGGAGCTGCAGAAGGATTTCGGCATGTCCATTCTGTTTATCACCCACGACCTGGGCACCGTGGCCCGGATGTGCGACCGGGTGGCGGTCATGTACCTGGGCAAAATCGTGGAGACGGCCTCCGCCGTGGAAATTTTCAAGAATCCCCAGCATCCCTACACCCGGGGCCTCATTGGCTCCGTCCACAAGATCGGCACCAAGGGCCAGGAGAAGCTGTTCTCCATCGAGGGCACCGTGCCGGTTGCCATGAACCTGCCCAAGCGCTGCGGCTTCTATGACCGCTGCGACAAGCGCATCGAGGGCGTGTGCGATGTACAGGAGCCGGAGCTGGTAAGCTGCGGTGATGGCCACCAGATTGCCTGCTTTGCCTGCACCGGCTGTCCCCGGGCGGAAAAATGCGGCGTGGAAGGAGGAAACGGGTAAATGAGCGAACCGAAACAGATTCTGGATGTGCAGCACATCCATATGCGCTTCCACTCCAAGGGCGTCTGCGTCCGGGCCGTCACCGATGTGAGCTTCACCGTCAATGAGGGTGAGACCATCGGTATCGTGGGCGAGTCCGGCTGCGGCAAGACCACCCTGGGCCGCTGCATCGTCCGGGCCTACGAGCCCTCCGAGGGCGATGTGTACTATACCGCCGCCGACGGGGAGCAGGTCAACTTTGCCAAAATCGACAAGAAGACCATGAAGAAGTACCGCAAGGACATTCAGATGATCTTCCAGGACCCCTATTCCTCCCTGGACCCCCGTATGACGGTGTATGACATCATCAAGGAGCCCCTGGTTGCCAACTTCCCCAAGATGCCCAAGGCGGAGATGGAGCAGCGGATTATGGACATCGCGGCCAAGGTGGGCCTCAATACCTCCTACCTGAAGCGGTACCCCCATGCCTTCTCCGGCGGCCAGCGCCAGAGAATCGGCATCGCCCGGGCCCTGGTTCTGAACCCCCGGGTAATCGTCTGCGACGAGTCCGTTTCCGCTCTGGATGTGTCCATTCAGGCCCAGGTTATCAACCTGCTCCACGACCTGCAGCGGGACCTGAAGCTGACGTACCTCTTTATCAGCCATGACCTGTCCGTGGTGGAGTATATCTCCGACCGGGTGGCGGTGATGTATCTGGGCCGGGTGGTGGAGTACGCGCCTACGAAGGATTTGTTCTCCCACCCCATGCACCCCTACACCGAGAGCCTGCTCTCCGCGGTGCCTGTGGCCGATCCCACGGTGCAGTCCCAGCGGATTCCCCTGGAGGGCGAGATCCCCAACCCTGCCAATCCTCCCACGGGCTGCTACTTCCATACCCGCTGCCGCTTCTGCACCGAAAAGTGCAAGGAGTGCGCGCCGGAGTACAAGGAACTGGAGCCGGGCCACTTTGTTGCCTGCCACCGGGCGGAAGAGCTGAAGCTGAAAGGGTTTGACTATGAATAAGCGTCTGATTATTTTCACCGACAGCGGCGATACCATCATCGACGAGGGCACCCAGGTCTTTGACGACCGGGGCATTGTCCTGCGGGCGGACTTCATCCCCGGGGCGGGGGAGGTCCTGAAGCAGCTTCACGACGAGGGCTTTCCCATTGCCCTGGTTGCCGACGGCGAGTGGGAGTCCTTCCAGAATGTGTACAGAGGGAACGGCCTGGGTTACTGCTTCGACCAGTGGATCGTGTCGGAGGTGGTGGGCAAGCAGAAGCCCGAACCCATCATGTTTGAAACCGCCCTTCAGAAGATGGGCCTGACGGAGGCGGATAAGCCCCGGATTGTCATGATCGGCAATAACCTGAAAAAGGATATTGCCGGAGCCAACCGGATGGGGCTGACCTCCATCTGGCTGGACTGGTCGCCCCGGTATTTTCACACCGTGGAGGAGCCGGACTGGCAGCCGGACTACACCGTCCACACCCCCGGGGAGCTGATTCCCCTGCTGCACCGGCTGAATGACGCGCTGGTATAATTCAAAGAGAGAGGGATTGTATCATGACAACGGCATATCAATCGGCTGTGGAGGAAAAGCTGCGAAAGCTGGTGCAGGCCTTTACCCCCATTCTCTATGAGGACGACCAGCAGTTCCTGGAGAATATGAAGGGCAGCAATCTGGCCGGGGACGACATCCGCAGATACCGCCACTGGGAATGGACCCAGGGAGTGGGCCTCTACGGCCTGTGGCGGCTGTTTGAAAAAACCCGGGACAAAAGCTACCTGGATATTCTGACCACCTACTTTGACAATCAGATGACCGTGGGCTTTCCTGCCCTCAATGTCAATACCGTCACCCCCTTCCTCACCATGTCCTATGTGGGGGAGTATCTGGGCTCGGAAAAATACCTGGCCCCCTGCCGGGAAAGCGCGGCCTGGATTATGGCGAACTTTCCCAGAACGAAGGAGGGCGGCTTCCAGCACATGACCTCCGACTCCCTGAACGATCAGGAGCTGTGGGACGATACCCTCTTTATGACGGTGCTGTTCCTGGCCAACATGGGGCGGATTGAGGGAAAGCAGGAATACATCGAGGAAGCCCAGTACCAGTTCCTGCTCCACGCCAAGTACCTGGCGGACCGGCAGACGGGACTTTGGTATCACGGCTGGACCTTCCACGGGCGGCATAATTTCGCCGGGGCCTTCTGGGGCCGGGGCAACTGCTGGATTACCATTGCCATCCCGGAGTTTCTGGAAATGGTTCCATGCGCCCCCGCTGTCCGCAGGACGCTGACGGAGCTGCTGCGGGCCCAGGCGGAAAGCCTTGTAAAGTACCAGGACGAAAGCGGCATGTGGCACACCCTGATTGACGATCGGGATTCCTATGTGGAGGCCAGCGCCACCTGCGGCTTCGCCTACGGCATCCTCCGGGGCGTGCACACGGGGCTCCTGGACAGCGCTTACCTGGAAGCCGTCGGGAAGGCGCTGGACCCCATCCTGGCCTGCGTCGCGGACAACGGCGTGGTGAACCAGGTGTCCTACGGCACCCCCATGGGCCGGGAGAGCAAGGACTTCTATAAGAAGATCCCCATCCAGCCCATGCCCTACGGCCAGGCTCTGGCCATGCTGCTGCTCATTGAGCTGCAATAAACATCGAACGCGGTTCCTCCGCCCCCTTATCGGGGGCGGGGAATTCGCACGTTTTGGGAAAAAAGAATTGACATTTGAGAGCGGACAACGGACAATTAAGGTGTTGCCTGGCTTAGGGCAGCAAACAGACAAATTGGAATTT
>CAMEIK010000040.1 GCA_945918315.1 uncultured Clostridia bacterium | reverse complement strand
ATCAGCAGCTACTCCCCGGCGGAATCCGCCGGGGAGCCAGGTGCTTTTTATCAGGGGGAAGCAATATGTGTTCTATTATCGGATATATCGGAAATGCAATCACGGCGGAGGAGGTTCAGCCGTTTTTTGAAGCCACCAAGTCACGGGGACCGGATATGACCCGGATACTCCCGCTGCAATCAGGTTTTCTGGGATTTCACCGGCTGTCCATTATGGGACTGGATGAAAGGGGGATGCAGCCCTTTGTCCGGGGTAGCCGGGCCGTTGTCTGCAATGGAGAAATATACGGTTTCCGAAAGATCAGGGAAGCCCTGCAGGAGAAGGGGTATTGTTTCGCGGGAGAATCCGACTGCGAGCTGCTGCTTCCTCTGTATGAAGAATACGGTGTGAACATGTTTGAAAGGCTGGACGCGGAGTTTGCGCTCATTCTGTATGACGGTGAAGAACTGATCGCGGCCCGGGACCCCATCGGCATCCGGCCTCTTTACTATGGATATCTGTCTGACGGAAAGATTATTTTTGCCAGCGAAGCAAAGAACCTTGTGGGGCTGTGCGAAAAAATGATGCCCTTCCCTCCGGGACATTACTACCGGAACGGAGAGTTTGTCTGCTACCGGAATATCAGCAAGCCCGATGGCGTGTGTCATGACGACCTGGAAACCGCCTGCCGGAATATCCGGGAAAAGCTGACTGCGGGCATCGAGAAGCGCCTTGACGCGGACGCGCCGGTAGGCTTTCTCCTGTCCGGCGGCCTGGATTCCAGTCTGGTCTGCGCCGTAGCGGCGAAGAAGCTTCAAAAACCCATCAAAACCTTTTCCATCGGTATGGATATTGATGCTATTGACCTGAAATACGCCAAAGAAGTGGCGGATTTTATCGGTGCCGATCATACCGAGGTCATTATCTCGAAAAAGGATGTGCTGGAAGCCCTCCCTGATGTGGTGAAGCTGCTGGGCACCTATGATATTACCACCATCCGGGCTTCCATCGGCATGTATCTGGTTTGCAAATATATCCATGCGCATACGGATCTGCGGGTGCTCCTTACCGGTGAGATTTCCGACGAGCTGTTCGGCTATAAGTATACGGATTTCGCGCCCAGCCCGGAGGAATTTCAGAAGGAGGCGGAAAAACGGATCCGGGAGCTCCATATGTACGATGTGCTTCGGGCGGACCGCTGCATCAGCGTCAACTCTCTGGAAGCCAGGGTGCCCTTTGGCGATCTGGACTTTGTGTCCTATGTCATGGCGCTGGACCCGGCGATGAAGATGAACACCTATGGCAAGGGCAAGTACCTGCTGCGCCATGCCTTCGAGGGAGATTATCTTCCCCGGGATATTCTCATGCGGGAAAAGGCTGCCTTCTCCGACGCGGTAGGCCACTCCATGGTGGACGACCTGAAGGAGTATGCCGAGTCTCAGTATACGGACGAAGATTTCGAAGAAAAACGGGCCCGGTATTCTTTTGCCCAGCCCTTTACGAAAGAAAGCCTTTTGTACCGGGAGCTGTTTGAATCCTTCTACCCCGGACAGGCGGAGATGGTAGCGGATTTCTGGATGCCTAACAAGGCGTGGGAGGGCTGTAATGTCACGGATCCCTCCGCCCGGGTCCTTGCCAACTATGGCGACAGCGGAAAATAACAGGCGCAGAAGAAACCCTGTTGGAGGTTTGTATGGAAAACACGTTATATTCGGAACGCTTTGAACATGATGCATGCGGCATCGGCGCGGTAGTCAGCATTGACGGAATTGCCAGCCACAGCATTGTGGACGACGCGCTGACCATTGTGGAACGGCTGGAGCACCGGGCCGGAAAGGATGCCACCGGCGAGGTGGGCGACGGCGTGGGTGTCATGGTCCAGATTCCCCATGGCTTCTTCAGCGGGCTGGGGCTGCCCCTTGGGGAAAAAGGGGACTACGGCGTCGGCATGTTCTTTTTTCCTCAGGACGGCCTGAAACGGCGGCAGGCACAGAAGCTTCTGGAGGTGGTCTGCCGGAAAGAGGGCGTTCGCTTCCTGGGTTGGCGGGATGTGCCTGTGAATGCCCGGATTCTGGGACAGAGGGCCAGGGAATCCATGCCCTATATCTGCCAGTGCTTTGCGGAAAGGCCGGCGAGGATTGCCCGGGGTCTGGACTTTGACCGGAAGCTGTATGTGATCCGCCGGGTGTTTGAGCAGAGCTGCGATACAACCTATGTCTGCTCCTTTTCCTCCCGGACCCTGGTGTACAAGGGCATGTTCCTTGTCAGTCAGCTTCGGAAGTTCTACCCGGATCTTCAGGACGAGGCTTTTGAGAGCGCCATTGCCATGGTCCATTCCCGCTTCTCCACCAATACAACCCCCAGCTGGGAACGGGCTCACCCCAACCGTCTGATCCTCCACAACGGCGAGATCAACACCATCCGGGGCAACGCGGACCGGATGCTTGCCAGGGAGGAAACCATGGCCTCCGCCTGCATGGAGGAGGATATGGAAAAGGTGCTGCCGGTCATTGCGGGCTCCGGTTCGGACTCGGCCATGCTGGATAATACCCTGGAATTTCTGATGATGAACGGGATTCCGCTGCCACTGGCGGTCATGATTACCATTCCCGAGCCCTGGCGCAGGGATGCGGGAATGGACCGGAAAAAGCGGGACCTGTATCACTATTACTCGACCATGATGGAGCCCTGGGATGGTCCTGCCGCGATCTTTTATTCCGACGGCGATGTGATGGGGGCGGTGCTGGACCGGAATGGTCTGCGGCCTGCCCGGTACTATATCACCAGGGACCGCCGCCTGGTCCTTTCCTCGGAGGTGGGTGTGCTGGACATTCCGCCGGAGAATATTCTGTGCAAATCCCGGCTCCAGCCCGGCAGGATGCTGCTTGTGGATACCATCCGGAAAAAGGTGGTAACCGATGAGGAATGCAAGGCATCCTTCAGTGCCCGGGCACCCTACGGAGAATGGCTTGATCAGTATCTTGTTCGGCTGGAGGACCTGCCGGTGCCCAATCACAAGGTCTCCAGATATCCCAAAGCCCAGCGTGAAAAACTGTATAAGGCTTTCGGCTACACCTATGAGGATATCAACGATGCCATCCTGACCATGGCGAAAACCGGGTCGGAAAAGATTACCTCCATGGGGACCGATATTCCCCTGGCGGTGCTCTCGGAGAAGCACCAGCCCCTGTTTAATTATTTTAAGCAGCTCTTTGCCCAGGTAACAAATCCGCCTATCGATGCCATGCGGGAGGAGGTTGTCACGGATACCACCGTGTACATCGGCTCCGACGGGAATCTTTTGCAGGAGCGTCCGGATAACTGCCGGGTGCTGGAAATCCGGAACCCCATCATTTCCTCTGTGGAGCTGATGCAGATCCGGAATATGAACCGGCCGGGATTCAAGGTGGAGACGGTGTCTCTGCTGTACTATACCAACTCTTCTCTGAAAAAGGCTCTGGACCGGCTGTATGTGGAGTGTGACCGGGCTTACCGGGATGGGGCCAATGTCATTATTCTGTCCGACCGGGGTGTGGACGAATACCACGTGGCGATTCCCTCGCTCCTGGCGGTTTCCGCCATTGAGCAGTACCTGGTCCGCACCAAAAAGCGGACGGCGGTTTCCATCATTCTGGAAAGCGCCGAACCCCGGGATGTCCACCATTTCGCGACCCTGTTGGGCTACGGTGCCCGGGCCATCAACCCCTATCTTGCCCAGGAGTGCATCGGTGAGCTGGTGGAAAGCGGCCGTCTGGACAAGGACATGTACCAGGCCATCGGGGATTACGATAACGCGGTGCTCCACGGCATTGTAAAGATTGCTTCGAAAATGGGTATTTCCACCCTGCAGTCCTACCAGTCCGCCCAGATTTTTGAGGCGATAGGCATCTGCCGGGAGGTTATCGATGAATACTTCACCAACACGGTGAGCCCCGTGGAGGGCATCGGCCTGGCGGAAATCGAGCAGGGTGTTCAGTGGCGGCATAACCATGCCTTTGACCTGCTGGATCTGGGGGTGGACACCACGCTGGATTCCACCGGAGTCCATTCCCTGCGATCCGGCGGAGGCGCGGAGGATCATATGTACAATCCCCGGAGCATTGTAGCCCTGCGGGACGCGGTGCAGAACGGAAATTATGAAAGGTTCCGGGAGTATACGGACATGGTGGACGATGCCCATACCCCCCATACGCTCCGTGGCCTGATGGAGTTTCACTATCCGGAAGACGGCGGCATCCCGCTGGAGGAAGTGGAGAGCGCGGAGGAAATTGTCAAACGGTTCAAGACAGGCGCCATGTCCTACGGCTCCATCTCCATGGAGGCCCATCAGTGTATGGCCATTGCCATGAACACCCTGGGAGGAAAGTCCAATTCCGGCGAGGGCGGTGAGGATCCTGCCCGGTTTGGAACGAACAGAAACAGCGCCATCAAGCAGGTGGCCTCCGCCCGGTTCGGCGTGACCAGCGCCTATCTGAACAGCGCCAAGGAAATCCAGATCAAAATGGCCCAGGGCGCGAAGCCTGGAGAAGGCGGCCATCTGCCCGGCGGTAAGGTTTACCCCTGGATTGCCAAGACCCGCTTCTCCACCCCCGGGGTGTCCCTGATCTCTCCGCCGCCTCACCATGATATCTATTCCATCGAGGATCTGGCACAGCTGATTTTTGATCTGAAAAACGCCAACCGGGACGCCAGAATATCCGTGAAGCTGGTTTCCGAGGCAGGCGTGGGTACCATCGCCGCCGGTGTTGCCAAAGCCGGCGCGGGCTGCGTGCTGATCTCCGGCTATGACGGCGGTTCCGGTGCGGCGCCCAAGAGTTCCATCCATAACGCGGGGCTTCCCTGGGAGCTGGGCCTTGCGGAAGCCCATCAGACCCTGATCCGAAACGGCCTGCGCAGCCGGGTCCGGCTGGAGACCGACGGCAAGCTGATGACGGGACGGGATGTGGCCATTGCCTGCATCCTTGGCGCGGAGGAATTCGGCTTTGCTACGGCACCTCTCGTCGCCATGGGCTGCGTGATGATGCGGGTGTGCAATCTGGATACCTGTCCCATGGGTATTGCCACCCAGAACCCCGATCTTCGGTGCCGTTTCGCCGGGAAGCCGGAGTATGTCATGAACTTCATGCTCTTTGTGGCCCGGCAGCTCCGGGAAATCATGGCGAAGCTGGGTGTGCGGACCGTGGATGAACTGGTGGGCCGGACGGACCTGATCCGTCCCCGGGAGCACCGGATCACCCACCGGGCCGATACCATCGACCTGACCGGCATTCTGGCGGACCTGCCCGCCGTTCATTACCGGGAGGAGGACCGCTTTGATTTCGGTCTGGAAAAGACGGTGGACGTCAGTGTGCTGCTGCCGGCCTTTGAGCCCTACTTCAAAAAGAAGAAGCCCCATACGGAAACCATCCGGGTGTCCAGCGTCCACAGAACCCTGGGAACCATCCTGGGCAGTGAGATTACCCGCCGCTTTGGCGACAGTCTGGCGGATGATACCTATGTGGTAAACTGTACCGGAGGCGGCGGCCAGTCCTTTGGCGCGTTCCTGCCCAAGGGCGAAACCATATGCCTTTCCGGCGATGCCAATGACTATTTCGGAAAGGGTCTTTCCGGCGGAAAGCTCATTGTAAAGCCCGAAGAAACGGCACAGTTCTGCGCCCGGGACAATATCATCATCGGCAATGTGGCCCTCTACGGCGCCACCGGCGGAGAAGCCTATATCTGCGGCATTGCCGGAGAGCGGTTCTGCGTCCGAAACTCCGGAGCCGTGGCTGTGGCGGAAGGCTGCGGAGACCACGGCTGTGAGTACATGACCGGCGGCAGGGTGGCGATTCTCGGACCCACGGGAAAGAATTTCGCGGCGGGTATGAGCGGCGGCATCGCCTATGTGCTGGACGAAAACCACGACCTGTATCTGCGGCTCAATAAGCAGATGGTTACCATGGGGGCCATTACCGAGCGTCACGATGCCCAGGAACTGAAATCCATGATTGAAGCCCATGTAAAGGCAACGGGATCTCAGTGGGGAAAAGAGATTCTGAACCGGTTTGAAGACTATCTGCCCAAATTCAAGAAAATCATTCCCGTGGACTATCAGAGGATGATTTCCGCCATCGGGCAGATGGAGGAAAAAGGAATGTCCCACGAGCAGGCAACGCTGGAAGCGTTCTATGCCGTGAGAAAGGGTTAAGGAGGGGAATACAATGGGAAAACCTACCGGATTTTTGGAATACAGCCGCAAGGTCAACCCCTCTGCGGACCCTCTGGAACGGATTCGGAATTTTGATGAGTTCCATCCCGATCTGGACGCCGGGGAGCGAAGAAAACAGGCGGCCCGGTGCATGAACTGCGGCGTGCCCTTCTGCCAGTCCGGCGTGAACTTTGGCGACGGCTTCAGCGGCTGTCCTCTGCACAACCTGATTCCGGAGTGGAATGACGAGATTTATAACGGCAACTGGCGGGAAGCTCTGTCCCGGCTTACCAAAACCAACAATTTCCCGGAGTTTACCGGGAGGGTCTGCCCGGCGCTGTGTGAGGCGGCCTGTACCTGCGGTCTGAACGGGGAAAGCGTAACCGTGAACAACAACGAACTGACCGTGATTGAAACGGGCTTTCAAAACGGTTGGGTGGTGCCCAGGATTCCCCAGGTTCGCAGCGGGAAACGGGTGGCGGTGATCGGCTCCGGCCCCTCGGGCCTGGCGGTTGCCGATCAGTTAAACCACCGGGGCCATCAGGTTACGGTGTTTGAGCGGGAAAGCCGCCCCGGAGGCCTTATGATGTTCGGCATTCCCAATATGAAACTGGACAAGAAGGTGGTTGCCCGCCGGGTCGCCCTGATGGAAGCGGAAGGCGTGGAATTCCGGGTCAACACCAATGTAGGCGCGGATGTCACCGCGCAGGCCATCCGGGAGGAATTTGATGCCGTGGTTTTGTGCTGCGGCTCAAAAACGCCACGGGATCTGGCGGTTCCCGGCAAGGAAGCGGCGGGCGTTCACTTTGCGGTGGAGTATCTCACGGCAGCCACCAAAAAAGTGATCGGGGAGGCAGAAGCCTTTGCCATCACCGCCGAGGGCAAGGATGTCATCATCGTGGGCGGCGGCGATACCGGCAACGACTGCGTAGGCACCGCCATCCGGCAGGGCTGCGCCAGCGTGACCCAGCTGGAAATGATGGGGAAGCCCCCGCTTACCCGGGCAGCCTCCAATCCCTGGCCCCAGTGGCCCCGGGTGCTGAAAACGGACTACGGCCAGCAGGAAGCCATTGCCAAGTTTGGCCGGGACCCCAGGCTTTACCAGACCACGGTAAAGGAGATTCTGGCAGATGATGAGGGCAATCTCCGGGCGGTCCGTACCGTGAAACTGGAGCCCAAGACGGAAAACGGCCGGATGATGATGGTGGAAGTCCCGGGAAGTGAGGAAGAACTGCCCTGCGGGCTCCTGCTGATTGCCGCGGGCTTTGTTGGCTGTGAAAGCTATGTGGCGGAAGCCTTCGGCTTGAAGCGGGATAACCGGGGAAATCTGGTCACGGAAAACTACCGGGTGCCGGGGACCAACCTCTTTGCTGCCGGCGACTGCCGCCGGGGGCAGAGCCTTGTGGTGTGGGGAATCACCGAGGGCCGGGGCTGTGCCAGGGAAGTGGACGGCTTCCTGATGGGCTATACTAATATGCTGTAAAAAAATTCCGCTCCGGCTTGCCGGAGCGGATCCTTGTTTTACTGTTTGTGCTTGTCCCGCTGGGAGAGCTTTCCTTCAAAGCGGTCCTTGGCGGTGCAGATGGGAATGGCAGTGGGGTACTCTCCACTGAAGCAGGCGTGGCAGTAATCTCCGGATCCGATCATGTCCGTCAGATCCTCCAGAGCCAGATACCCCAGGCTGTCGGCACCGATGATGGAAGCGATTTCCTCCACCGTATGGTGACAGGCAATCAGATGCTCCCGGGAATCGATGTCCGTTCCGTAGTAGCAGGGATTCCGGAAGGGGGGAGAGGAAATGCGCATATGGATTTCCTTTGCCCCAGCCTCCCGGAGCAGTCCCACGATCTGGCCGCTGGTGGTGCCCCGGACGATGGAGTCATCAATCAGGACAATCCGCTTTCCCGCTACCTCATCCCGGATGGGGCTGAGCTTAATTTTCACCTGGTCCACCCGCTGGCCCTGGCCGGGGGAAATAAAGGTGCGCCCAATATACTTGTTTTTGATAAAGCCCAGGCCAAAGGGAATGCCGGACTGCTCCGCGTAGCCGAGGGCGGCGTCCAGTCCCGAATCGGGCACACCCACAACCAGGTCTGCCTCCACGGCGTAGCGCTTTGCCAGCAGACGACCGGCGTTTTTTCGTGCTTCATGGACACTGACACCGTCGATGACGGAGTCGGGGCGGGCAAAATAGATGTATTCAAAAACGCAGCTCCGCTTGGGCCTGCTGCCGCAATGGGTTCTGTCGGAATGAACACCGGTTTCGTCAAAGGTCAGGATTTCTCCCGGAAGCAGATC
>CAMEIK010000039.1 GCA_945918315.1 uncultured Clostridia bacterium | reverse complement strand
ATGGGCTTGCCGGGCTTCAGCTTGACATAGGTGGGGAAGGTAGCGCCGCCCATGCCCACGATGCCCTTTTCCTTGACGATCTCAATGATCTCGTCAGAGGTCAGCTCTTCCAGAGGCTTATTGGGAACTACGGATTCATGGAGAGTGTTCTTACCGTCGTTCTTAATGACCACGCTCATCACACCGGGCCCCTTGTTGGGATGGGTGTGGGGCTCCACAGCAATGACCGTGCCGCTGACACTGGAATGGACCGGAGCGCCAATGAATCCCGCCTGCTCACCGATGAGCTGACCGACCTTCACAGTATCGCCGGGCTGGACCACAGGGTTAGCCGGTGCGCCAATGTGCATGGCCAGAGGGATAATCACGGTGTCGGGCTCGGGGAATTTCTGCAGAGCCAGATGCTCGGTGTATTCCTTGTTCTCCGTGGGATGAACGCCGCCGTAGAAGCCCTCGTACCGCTTGGCACGGGCTTCGGCTACATAGGCCTTGATCTCATCCACATTGGCCACGGAGTAGTCCCGGAGCTGAACAGGCTGATCCAGGAATTCCTTGGTTCTGCCCTGCTTTTCCAGACGCTGATAAATCTTTTCCCAGGCGCAGTCCTTCTTGGGGTCGATTTCACATTTGCCGTTCTTCGCGCCGCCGCACTGACCGTTGACCAGACTCTTGGTGCAGTCCACAATGGGACAAATGCCGCCGGTAATGTTCAGATAGCACTGGGCACAGGCACCGCAGGTTTTCTTGGTCAGCGCCATGCCGTGATGACCGATGTAGTTCAGGGAATTGGTTGCCGTGTAGACAGGAACTGGCTCCAAATCCGCTACGGTCTGCACGCCCAGACCGCAGGAAATGACCACCACATTCTCGGTTCCTTCAGGCACAATACCCGCCAGCTTCTTTTCGGTCTGAACCTTGTTGCAGAGGAAATCCACTTTAACGGTTCCGGTGATGTGCTTTCCCTGTTCCTGCACAAGTGCGGCAAAATTACCGCACTCCGGCTCTTCGGTAGTGTCGAATTCCTTGAAGCACTTGTTGCAGGAAACCACAAAGAAATTGTCTTTTCCTGCCAACAATTCTTCCAGCTCTTCCCTGCTCTTCAACTCATACTTGGTATAATCCACCAAATATCACCCTCTTATTATTTGTTCTTCGTTTGCGCGCAAACGATTACAGTCTGAATTATATCATATATGCAATGCAAATGTCCAGTATTCTCCATACACTTTTTCGGCATTTTTCTGTAATGACAGAATTTTCGGAATGATACAGCGAGCGCTCATATAAGGACTACCCTGTTTAATAGCCCGGAGAATCCTCCGGGCTAAGCTGAAAATCATCATTCTGGCTTTGGGGGCATAATCACTGCCGCGATCAGATACGCCACAACACCGCTGCCGCCCATACAGGCAAACAGAGCAAAGGCAAGACGAATGACGGTTGGATCGATGTTAAAATACTCACCGATTCCTGCGCACACGCCGCAGATCAGTTTTTTGTCGCGGCTTCGGTACAGCTTTTTTTCCATAGAGAGCCTCCTCATATTTATTTACGGCATTCTCACCGTATCGGTTACCGGATTCGGTATTGCTTCAGAAGTTCCTTTTGTGTCGGGTCAATGCGGTAGCTTTCCGTTGCCTTTTGGATTGTCTTATTATGGACCCAGACCGGAAGCTTCTTTTCCAGAATGTAGGGAAGTGTGGCGTCATATTGCTTTGCAAGAGCAGTGGCAAAATACCATGCAGCCATCATCTGCACATAGTATTCTTCCCGACGGATTTGGCAGACCCATTGCAGATACTCCGGGCGAAAATCCTTATCCAGATAATGGCACATCAGCATACCGATTCCAAAACGTACGGTATAGGGATGTTCGGAAGACAGCCATCCCGGAATGATTGTGATAAGTTCCTCCCGATGTGCCGAAAAAGCTTTCGGGCGAAGCTGGTCACAGGTTGCCCAATTGTCCACATAGGGAAGAAAATGATTTATTTTTGAAACAGCCTCATCGTAATCCCGAATCCGTTCCAGAACAAAGGCGTGGATCTGGTTTTCCTCAAAATAGGCATGTGGTAGCTCGGAAAGAAATGCTTCCGCGTCCTTCATTCCGGAAGCCAGCCGCCGGAGCGCCGGTGTACGGACACCGATGATGGTATCCGCAGAAAGATTGGGTATGATTCTGCATTGCATTTGCCGATAAACAGGGTCCTGAAGGGAAAACAATTGTTCTTGAAGCATATCCATATCAATGCATTCTTTCTGTCAGGCTCCTGGCTAGGGCTTCCAATGCGGTATGGTCAGAAAAATGGATCAGTTGATTGACAGCGCTGTTCGTATATTTCCTAACCAGTTCCTCGCATTTTTCCAGGCCATAGAGCCGTACAAAGGTGTTCTTTCCCTGGTCAACGCCAACAGCTTTCCCCAGCTCCTGCGCGGACCCGATTACATCCAGCATATCATCCCGGATTTGGAAGGCCAGCCCCAGAAGACCCGCAAAAGAGGCGGCGGCTTCAATCTGCTTTTCACTTCCTCCGCCGGCAAGAACTCCCAATACACAGGCCGCGTTAATCAGTGCGCCGGTTTTTCTGCTCTGAATATCCAGAACCTCTTGCTCGGTGCAAAGCCGTTCCTCGCTCATAATATCCAAAACCTGACCGCCAACCATCCCCAAAGATCCGGCGCACTGGCTGAGTACGCCGATAGCGGTGGCCAAATCCTCCGGCTTGGGCAGCTTGGCGGAAGCCGCAACAGCAAAAGCATCGGTCAGCAAAGCATCCCCGGAAAGAACCGCCATTGCTTCACCGAAGACTTTATGGTTCGTAGGCTTGCCCCGACGGAAGTCGTCGTTATCCATACAGGGCAGATCATCGTGGATCAGGCTGTATGTATGAATCATTTCAATGGCAGCGGCAAAGGGAGCCGCCTGATGCCAATCTCCGCCGCACATGCGGCAGAATTCAAAAACAAAACAGGGCCGAAGCCGCTTTCCTCCGGCCATGAGACTGTACTCCATGGCTTCAAACAGCGGCTTCTGCGGTTCGGAATGAAATCCCTCGTAATACCGTCGCAGATAATTCTCAATATAGGCTGCATACTCCGCCCAGCGGCTGTCACTGTTCATCCCGGAACTCCTCCTCTGTGGGACTTCCGTCGGGAGAAACCATAATCTTGCTGACCTGAAGCTGGGCATCCTCCAAAAGCTTTCCACAGTTTCTGGCAAGCTCCGTTCCTTCCTGGAAAAGACGGATGGATTCCTCAAGGGGGACTTCTCCCCGTTCCATTGTCCTGACGATCTGTTCCAGCCGCTGCATGGATTCTTCAAAGGTCTTATTCTTCTGGTTCATGTTTATCCTCCTTTCGGGTAACCTGCGCATCCAGTTTCCCGCTTGCAAGCGTAATGGTGATGCTCTCCCCCACCGCGGTCTGGGAAGCAGAGCGCAGAATACTGCCATCGGAATCCCGGACCACAGAATAGCCTCTGGAAAGAACCTTCAGGGGGCTCATGGCATCAAGCTTTGCGACAGTAGCTACATACCGCTGCTTCGACCGGGCAAGGGTTTGATTCTGGGCTGAGGCCAGTCGATTTACAAGAAGTGCAAGATTTTTCTCTTTCTGGTCCAGATAACCGGTTGGGCTGGCAAGTACGGCAGACGAGGACAACGCGCTCAGTTGCTGTTTGGCTGCTTTCAGCATACGGCCCAGGGAAGAAGCCATGGAAGAAACCATTCCGTCCAGCCTCTGCCGCAGCGCATCCGCATCCGGAACCGCCAATTCCGCGGCATTGGAAGGCGTAGCGGCTCGCAAATCGGCAACAAAATCCGAAATAGTAACATCCGGCTCGTGGCCGACGGCGGAAATAACCGGGATTTTGGAGTCGAAGATGGCATGGGCGACCAGCTCATCGTTGAATGCCCAAAGATCTTCCACGGAGCCGCCTCCCCTGCCGACAATCAGCAGATCTGCCAGCCGGTAGTGGTTGGCATACCGGATGGCCGCGGCGATTTCGCCGGGCGCTTCGGCCCCCTGGACCCGCACCGGCAGAAGCCGGACCTGGGTCAGCGGATAGCGCTTTCGCAGAATTCGAAGCATATCGTGAATTGCCGCGCCGGCAGAGCTGGTGACAATACCAATGGTGCCCGGATATTTGGGCAAAGGCTGCTTGTGCCCGGGATCAAATAGCCCCTGAGCGGCCAGCTTCGTCTTGAGCTGCTCAAACGCGGCGTACAGGTCCCCTACCCCATCCACTACCATGGAAGCGCAGTAAAGCTGAAAGGCACCGTCCCGGGGATACACTGTGATCCGCCCCATGGCAATCACCTGCATTCCGTTTTCCGGACGAAAGCGAAGACGCTGGGCGTTTCCCTTAAACATTACGCATTTTAAGGCAGCCCCTTCATCTTTCAGAGTAAAATAATGATGTCCGGATGGGTACATCTTATAATTGCTGATCTCACCCCGCACCGCGATTTGCGCCAGCATGGGATCGGCGTCCATTCTGGTACGAAGATATTCGTTGACCTGGCTTATGGAAAAAACCTGCTGCTGCATATCAGCGCACCCCCATTCGTTGGGCGAGAACCGCGACTCCCATAGCATTGTCCGTTGAATACTGAGGTTGGGCAAAAACCGGATTCAGGGGCTTCATCTTATCCCGCAGCATAGCATTGGAAGCAACACCGCCGGAAAAAACCACGGTGAATCCGGGATACGCCTTCATAGCCTGTTCCGTTGCCCGAAACACTGCATCCGAAACACAGCGCAGAGCATAGGCGGCTGTTTCTGCCGGATTATTGGACTTCTCATAGAACTGGGTGACCTTATTCTGCAAACCAGAGAAAGAAAACTGAGACTTCTCACATTTTACAGGAAAGGTTTCCGTGCCTTGCGCATCCGAACTCAAGGCATCCAAGGCCTTTCCGGAAGGAAAGGAAAGCCCCAAAAGCTGGCCGGTGCGGTCAATCAGCTGGCCGGCAGAAATGTCTGTTGTTCCGCCAATCCTGCTGCAGAATACGTTTTTACCCTCCGGCTCTACCAGCAGAAGCTCCGTAGTGCCGCCGGACAGATGCCATGCCAGATGGGGAGTATCCATCAGATCCAGCCGGTCCGCGCTCCAGAGGGAGGCCGCGACATGCCCCTGCTGGTGAGAAACCTCCACCAAGGGAACCTGGAGGGCGTCGGCCAGCAGCTTCGCGTGGGAATACCCTACCATAAAGCAGGGCATGTAGCTGCCCTCCACCGCCCTTGGGCGTGTACTGACGCCAATTGCCTGAATCTGTTCCCGGGGAAAATGGGAAAACAGCCTGCCGGAAAGCTCCGGCAGGCTTTTGATATGGGAAAAAACAGCATCCGACTGGCGAAGACCCAGTTCCCCCTGCTTCACGGGCAGAAGCCGGGAACAGTTCTCGCCGTCCCTGCCATCAAACCAGGCAACAGAAGTAGTATAGTTGCTGGTATCAATTCCAATTACTGGCATTGGGCTTCTCCGTCGGGCGCAAGGTTGCGGGCGAAAGAACCTAAAATTCCGTTCGTAAATGCACCGGCTTCCGCACCGTCGTACTTTTTTGCCAGCCGGACTGCCTCCGAGATAGCAACACTTGTTGGAACATCATCCATATACAGTGTTTCGAAAATGGCAAGCTGCATAATGCAGCGAGTGAGACGGGATATCCGGCGAACATCCCAGCCGATGGAATAGCGCGCAATGGTGGCGTTCAGATCTTCCGCTCGGTTGGCAACGCCAATAACAACCATGTCCAGATAACGCCGCTGGGCTGGACTGGGAGAATCGGAATAGATTTCGTTTTCCCCGGAAAGATTTTGGTAATACTCCCGGTCGAGCCGGGATGAGATAACGGACTCCGGCTCATCACCGGTAAACTCCCGGGCATAAATCAGATGTACAGCCAGTTCTCTGGCGTTTGCTCTCGTCATGGACATAGGGTCTTACCGGCGGACAATGCCGCAGACATTGACATTGACGGACTCCACCTTTTCGCCGGTCATGGATTCCACTGCGCCACGAACAGCATTCTGAACAGCGTTTGCAACCTCAACGACGCTGTGGCCATAAGCAATGGTTACATTGCAGTCGATGTTCATGGAGTTATCCTCCCCAATGACAATCTTCATTCCCTTGCCCCAGTTTTTCTTGCCAATCAGATCCGCGATATCCGCACCGGGCTTGGGAACGAGGCCGGCAACGCCCTCTACTTCCGACACCGCATGTTCGACAATGACAGCAATCACTTCCTCAGAAATCATTACACTGCCGTTTTCCTGCTTCTGTGTAATGTACTGCTTGGATTCAGACATAATAGTACCTCCTGAGACCTGGTCCTGCCGGAAGCGGCAAGACATATTTTGTTTTATTGTACCACATATTTCAAAAAATACAACTGTTTTCTGCGCTGTTTTCGGATTCGGAGCGCATGATGGAAAAAGGAAGTATCTCCGCGAAAAAAGAATCCATAGTTTAGAAATACGTTGATTCTCCCGGAGCGGAGACGCCCTTTTGGGCTCTGCTCAGCAAATCCCTGTACTATTGGCTAACTGTGCTTTCAGCTTTTCATAGAATCCAATATAGTAATCCAACCGCTGGAGCCATAGGTTTTTTGCGGTGGCAGTTCCCAGTTTCATTTCCTTGAGCCGGGTTAATTTCTCAATGGTGGAAATCACCTTGTCCATCTTTTCATTAAGGCCCATCTGGCTGAACTTAATCATTTGAAGGGTTTCATAGATGCGGTAAGCATCAAACCGGTCAATGTTATCCGCATCCCCTACCGTTTCGCAGAAAGGTGTCCGTTCCCATGTAAAGTCGGCCGCATCATCCACATGGATGGCAATGCCATAGCAGATTTCATTGACTGCATCAGCGTTCAAGCCCAGACTTTCCAGGAATGGTCTTGCGATGGCTGCGCTGCGGCGGCCATGATTCTGCCAGCCCTCCCGGTTCGGCCATTCCTCACAGTAGGCAATGTCGTGCAGCAGACCGGCCATCACAGCATAGGTTACATCAAATCCCTCTGCTTCCGCGATTTGTTTTGCGATGTTTGCCACTCGGTAGGAATGCTCCAGACGATAATTCCGATCTGCGGGATGGTTCTGGAGATAGGTACTTGCGGCGAAGGTGTCCTTCAAAAATGCTTCTGTCTTTGCAATCATGGCTTACTCCTTGATTTTCGTTCCAATGTGCTTGTCCTGTCGCCATTGAGGGGCGGGGCCGTCATCGCCCCAGTATTCCTCGACGGATGCAATTTTTTCATCCACCACACGAATAAAGGAAGTCGTATGGCAGGAGATACTTCCATCCTTGTTGTACACATGAGTGGCAGTAATGATATGGGTATCGGTGGTTACGATCTGCTCCACCTCCCCATCCCACTGCCCGGGGTATTCGCAATTCGCCCGGATGAATTCCTCCACGGTGAAATGCTCGTTTGTGTTGTGCCAGTTTACCCAGGCATCTGGGTGGAAATATTCACGGATTCCGTCTGCATCCTGCCGTAGAACGGCATCCCAAAACTTTTGAATTTCCATTATTTCCTCCAATATTTAGGAATGGTTGGGTTTGGTTGCACTTATAAGGAGGTAGATTCTCCATCGCTGCAAATCTTCCACTGCTGACGGTCTTTAATCATATATGCTTCTCCGTACAGTGTTGTTTTTCCGTCCTCAAGCATGATATAACTTCCGTCATTCAATGCAACAATTTCGTGACCAACACTATCATCGTATGTAATATCCTCGATTAACCGCAGTCCGTCCAAGTAATCGTCCTTAAGGCTTTGGAAATGTGGAAAGATATTTATATCTGTTAACCCAAGGCAAGCGATCCACCGCTGGTACAGAGGGTCGATTGCTTCGCCCTCCAACTCTGGGCCAGCATACTCGGTTCTCTGCCAGAAAAGCTAATAGTCAGATTTCCCAATAGTTTTTCCTCCTGACCACATAGGTCAAAACATCCGGTTCCGGATTGACAATGCTGTTTTTTCTCCGGAAATGCGATGCTTCTGCTGTACGATAGCTTACTTGCCAACCCGCCAGACTGAAAACCGGTTCTTCACTGTCCGTTTCCCTTCAAAACAAATTCCTGTACCGGATAACCAAACTCAACAAGCAGTTTCCCTTCTGTAAAACCGAATCGCTTGTACAGCGCTCTGGGCGCTGTGCCCTTTTCGTCGTTTTCCCGAAAAGTGGTAACGGTAATATCCCTGGAGCGGTCAAGTTCCGCAAGCGCCTTTTCCAGAAGCGCGCTGGCAATGCCGTTTCTTCGATACACCGGGGCAACCGCCAAACAGCAGATCATGTTATGCTTTTTGGATAGGAGAAGAACGCCGACGATTCTATCCGTATTCTTTACGCACAGAGCTCTCTTCTCCCCCATAAATCGCAGAACCGTCTGCCGGTGATCTTCCAAAGCCTCCTGGGTTTCCAGCCCCGGAAAGTTCCAGCGAACCGCTTTTACCAGTGCCATCCACGAATCTAAATCCTGCAAAGTACCATACTCTACTTCCATGA
>CAMEIK010000038.1 GCA_945918315.1 uncultured Clostridia bacterium | reverse complement strand
AAGCACCGTAATCTTGGTATCAAAATTACGGTGCTTATTTGGCAACAGTATAATAAGTTGATACAATGCTCTTACCCTGCTGAAAATGCACCGCCTGTTTTTGAATGCTAACCCCGGGACAATAGGGGCAGAAAGGCCATCATTCCCTTTTCCTTTCGTACCCGGCAGCTGCAATTTGCAGCCGAACCCTTGCTTTTCTCAAATGGATACTATATATTGAAAATATAAAAAGGGGGACTGGATCATGCATATCGCTATTGTAGAAGATGAAGCCTCTATTTTTGCGCAGTTTCGTGAGTACATCACCCGGTTTTCAAAAGAGTCGGGAAAAGCCATTGATCTGACACACTATTGCAACGGAATTGAATTTTTGAGCCATTTCAGGGGCCAGTTTGACATCATTCTCCTGGACATCGTAATGCCCGGCATTGACGGTATGGAGACTGCCAAGCGAATCCGCCAGGCAGATTCGCAGGTGATGATCTTGTTTATCACCAATATGGCCCAGTATGCCATCCGGGGTTACGAAGTGGATGCCATGGACTATATTCTCAAGCCTGTCAGTTATTTTGTATTTTCCCAGCGCCTGGGCCGGGCCATCAGCCGTCTTGACCGGCAGGGAAAGCACTATCTGATGATCACCTGCAAAACCGGCGGCAGGAAGCTGGAAATTGAGTCCATATACTATGTAGAAAGCCAGGGCCATAATCTGATTTACCACACCGCCGACGGAGATTATACCGTCCCGGGAACCATCAAAAATGCGGAGGAGAAGCTGCTCCCCTTCCACTTCTTCCGGTGCAACAAGGGTTTTCTGGTTTCCCTTGCCCATGTGGACGCAATTGACGAAGGCTGCGCCCTGGTGGGCGGTGACCGGGTGCTGATCAGCCGGGCCAGAAAGAACGGCTTTATGGAAGCCCTGACGGACTATATCGGCGGAGGGATGGTATGAACAGTGTGGTTCTGGATATCCCCCGAATCTATACCGGCCTTGCAGAATGGCTGGCCTGTATGGTTATGGTGGCATCTTACCGAAAGTATATGCCGTCAGGACGTTTCTGGATGATTTCGCTTCTGGGCCTGGTATCCCTGTGCACATTTTTGGTATTGACCGATAACATCGTAATTTGGCTGTGGATTCCCTGTATGGTGTTTGCAGCGGTGATGATGCTGGGGCTGATCCTGTTTCTTTGCGATCTGGATCTTCTGTCCGGAATCTATACCTGTATCCGGGCCTTTATTCTGGCGGAATTCGCTGCAGCACTTCAGTGGCAGATCCATTGTTTTTTCTGGCCGGAGAATAATCCTGTCTTTTGGATTAAATACAGCCTTCTGATTCTGGTTTACGCCCTGGTATTTGGCGTCATGTACCTGTTGGAACGAAAAAACGCGGCTCCCGTGCAGGTTGCCTCCGGAGAGCTTCTGACGGTGGCCATGATTGGCATCTGCGTGTTTGCCATCAGCAATTTGAGTTTTTATTTCCATGACACCCCCTTCAGCGGTCAGTATGCCAGCGAGATCATGAACATCCGCACCTTCGCGGATCTGGGCGGCCTTGCGATTCTCTTTGCGTACCATCAGCACAGGGCTCATATGTATGCCCAGCGGGAGTTGGATGCCATGCAGACCGTTCTGGAAAACCAGTACGCCCAGTACCGGATGAGCCGGGACTCTATGGAGCTGATAAACCGCAAATATCACGATCTGAAGCATCAGATCAATGCCCTGCGCTCCGAGCAGAATCCCGCGGTGCGCAACCAGTGGCTGGATGAAATGGAGGCAGATATCCGCAGCTATGAAGCCCAGAACAAAACCGGCAACTCCGTACTGGATACGGTGCTGACCGGCAAAAGCCTGTACTGCCAGAAGCACAGGATTACCCTGTCCGTGATCGCCGACGGTAGCAGGCTCCATTTCATGGATGTGATGGACATCTGCACCATATTCGGCAATGCCCTGGACAACGCCATTGAGTGCGAGCTGAAAATTCAGGAAAAATCCATGCGGGCGATCCACCTGACCCTGACCACCCAGAAGCAGTTTCTGCTGCTGCGGGTGGAGAATTACTGCCCCGAAACGCCGAAATTCCAGGGCGGCCTGCCTGTCAGCACCAAGGGTGACCCAGCCTTCCACGGCTTCGGCGTCAAGAGCATTCAGCATACCGCCCGGAAATACGGCGGCACCACCACCTTCGGCGTGGAGGATGGGTGGTTCGTGCTGAAGGTGCTGATCCCCCTTTCTCAGTCGGAAAAATGAACAAAAAATAACCTCTGTTTTTGTACTAATTGACGTTCAAAAACAGAGGTTATTCTGCAGATATTACCGTTTATGCAAGAAAACGACTGTTTATGCGTTCTTGCTTTTGGTGCTGATTTTCCTGTGATACAATAAAGCCGCAATCGGGTGAAAGCCCCAAAACACAAAAGAATATTGCTAGGAGGAGAATCTATGTTACAAATCAACATGGAGGACGTGATCGGCGTACTGCAGACCTGCCAGAAGTACCTGATCCCGTTGGCCATTGCTCTGGTGATTGGCATCGCAGTGATCATCGCTGTGTCTTTCGTCAAGAACATGAGCAAGAGCAAGAAGTTCGTTATCCGCTGGAATGCGGTCCTTGCTATGGTGCTGGCCATCGCAATTTCCGCAAACCTGATCTGCCTTGGACCCATGTCCAACCTGATCAGCCTGACTATGGGCAAAGCCCAGGTGAACGCAGACACCACCGAAAAGGCCAAGCTGGTGGCTGAGACCGTGGCAGCTGAAGGCTTCGTTCTGCTGGAGAACGAGGAAAATGCACTGCCCCTGACCGACACTGTGAACCTGAACCTGTTCGGCTGGGCATCCGTGCATCCCCTGTACGGCGGTGCCGGTTCCGGCGGCATCAACGCCCTGTTCGACATCGTTTCCATGAAGCAGGGCCTGATCAACGCAGGCTTCGCCCTGAACGAAGAGCTGGAAGCCTTCTACACCGCCTACACCAGCGAGCGTCCCGAAATGTCCATCGAGAAGCAGAGCTGGACTCTGCCCGAGCCCCCTGTTTCCACCTATCCCGAGGAGCTGGTCAGCAACGCCAAGGCCTTCTCCGACGTGGCTGTGATTATTCTGGCCCGTGCCGCAGGCGAGGGTCACAATGACCTGCCCATGGACGTAAGCCAGGTTGCTTTCGACCACAACTCCGACGAATATCTGGATTTCGAAGCCGGTGAGCACTATCTGCAGCTGTCCCAGTCCGAAGAGGACATGGTCAAGCTGGTGTGCGAGAACTTCGACAAGGTCATCGTTCTGTACAACGGCGCAAACCCCATCGAAATGGGCTTCGTGGAAGAATATGAGCAGATCAAGGCCGCAATCTGGTGCGCCGGCCCCGGCAACGTGGGCTTCAACGCTCTGGGCAAGATCCTCCGCGGCGAGATCAACCCCTCCGGCCACACTTCCGACACCTTCCTGTATGACATGACCCAGGCACCCTGGTGGAACAACGCTGCCAAGGTCAACTACACCAACCTGCTGGATATGACCGTTGACGGCATGAACGCCGGTCGCCCCCAGACCTACTCCCCCTCCTTCGTCAACTATGTGGACGGTGTCTACATGGGCTACAAGTTCTACGAGACCGCCCACGACATCGGCATGGAAGGCTTTGACTATGACAAGGTCGTCCAGTATCCCTTCGGCCACGGCCTGAGCTACACCACCTTCTCCTACGAGATGGGCGAGCTGAAGGAAGAGAACGGCAATCTGACCGTGGAAGTCACCGTCACCAACACCGGCGATGTGGCCGGCAAGGATGTCGTGGGCATCTACTTCAATCCCCCCTACACCGAGGGCGGCATTGAAAAGGCAACCGCCAACTTGATCGAGTTCGGCAAGACCAAGACTCTGGAGCCCGGCGCTTCCGAGACCCTGTCCATGACCTTCGCCATTGAGGATATGGCTTCCTACGACTATCTGGTCAACAAGGCCTATGTGCTGGAGAAGGGCGAGTATGTGATCACTGCCCGTACCGACAGCCACACCATCGTGGGTTCCAAAACCTACACCCAGACCGCAACCGAGAAGGGCAGAAGCTCCGATCTGACCCCCGCAACCAATCTGTTTGACGATATCCACGGCGATGTAACCTACCTGTCCCGTGCAAACGGCTTTGCAAACTACGCCGAGGCCACCGCTGCCCCCGCTTCTCTGGATATGAGCGCAGAGTATGTGGAGACCTATCAGCTCAACGCCAATTTCGACTTTGAGATGTACATCGATCCCAGCGCCCAAATGCCCGTCACCGGCGCAAGCAACGGCCTGACCCTGGCCGAGCTGCGTGGTGCCGATTACGATGATGCACGCTGGGAGAAGCTGCTGGATCAGCTGACCGTTGCCGACATGGTCCACATGACCTCCCTGAGCGGCTATCAGACCCCCGCTGCGGAGTCCGTCGGCAAGATCCGGGTCAGCGACGCTGACGGCCCCGCCGCCATCAACAACAACTTCACCGGCGCCGGTTCCATCGGCTTCCCCGTAGCAACCGTCATTGCCTGCACCTGGAATCAGGAGCTGGCCAACGAGTACGGTTCCATCATGGGTGAGATGGCCCGTGAGATGGAAGTTGCCGGCTGGTACGCCCCCGGCATCAACATGCACCGCTATCCCTTCGGCGGCCGTAACTACGAGTACTACTCCGAGGACGCAGTCCTGACCGGCCTGATGTCCGGCAACGCCGTTGCCGGTGCCGAGCAGCACGGTGTCTACTCCTATATCAAGCACTTCGCCCTCTACGACGGCAACTACAAGATGGTCAGCATCTGGTGCAACGAACAGGCCATGCGTGAAATCTACCTGAAGCCCTTCGAAATCTGCGTCAAGGAATACGGCGCTGACGGCGTGATGGCTTCCTGGAGCTTCCTGGGCACCACCTGGGCAGGCGAATCCGGCGCAATGCTCAACACCGTCCTGCGTGACGAGTGGGGCTTCAAGGGCACCGTGGTTTCCGACTTCTTCCGTAACAACGGCCACGGCTTCATGAATGCCGATGCCGCACTGGCCAACGGCATGGATGCCATGCTGGCTACCTACGGCGAGGGCCCCAACCGTCCTCACGACTGGGACAACCCCAGCGCAAGCACTGTGCAGTATATGCGCAACGCCTGTAAGAACATCATGTACACCACCGTCAACAGCTGGGCGTACGAAGAGGATGTTCAGAACGCCGGTATGGAAGGCTGGATCAAGATGGTCATCGCACTGGATGTGGTCCTGGCTGCCGCATTCGTCGGTGCTGAACTGCTGATCCTGCGCAAGAACCGTAAACTGGCAGCTGAAAAGCACTGATCTTCTTTCACGATTGCCCTCTGCCCCTGACGGCAGGGGGCAATTGTTCTAAGGCGCGAAAAAGGAGAAAACACAATGAGCATAGACTCGATGATCAATAACATGACCCTGGAAGAGAAGTGCGCCATGCTCCAGGGCTGGAGCACCTGGACCAGCCGTGCGGTCCGGCACCTGGGGATTCCGGCGGCATTTCTTTCCGACGGCCCCCACGGTCTGCGCAAGCAGACCGGAGCAGTCGACCATCTGGGACTGAATGCCTCCGTGCCGGCCACCTGCTTCCCCACCACCGCCACCATGGCCAACTCCTGGGACGAAGCACTGGGCGAGGAGCTGGGCCGGGCGCTGGGGGAGGAAGCCGCCGCCAACGATGTCCATGTGGTACTGGGCCCCGGACTGAATATCAAGCGGAGCCCTCTTTGCGGACGCAATTTTGAATATGTTTCAGAAGATCCCTATCTGTCCGGCAAAATGGCTGCCGCCTATATCCGGGGCATCCAGAAAAACGGCGTCGCCGCCTGCCCCAAGCATTTCGCGGTGAATTCCCAGGAACTGCGGCGTATGTCCATGGACTCCGTGGTGGACGAACGGACCCTTCGTGAAATCTACCTGACAGGCTTTGAGATCGCTGTGACGGAGGGCAAAGCCAAAACCATCATGTCCAGCTACAACATGGTCAATGGCGAATACGCCAACGAAAACTACCATTTGCTGACGGAAATCCTGCGCAGGGAGTGGGGCTTTGACGGCTTCGTGGTGACGGACTGGGGCGGCGACAACGACCATGTGGAAGGTGTCCGGGCAGGCTCCAATCTTGTGATGCCCGCCCCCGGCCCGGATTGCGCCATGGGCCTTGTCCGGGCAGTCCGGGAAGGCCGGATCGCCGAAGCCCTTGTCGATGAACGGATTCGGGAACTGCTGGGTGTGATCCTGCCCGCCGTGGACGCGGTGAAGGATCAGCCCAAAACCTTTGACCGGGAAGCCCATCACGCGCTGGCAAAGAAATGTGCCGCCGGTGCCATCGTCCTTCTGGAAAACGACGGCATTCTGCCTCTGCAGGCGGGAACGGAAGTGGCCCTCATCGGTGATTTTGCCACCTCCGCCCGGTATCAGGGCGCAGGCTCCAGTCTGGTCAATCCCACAAAGGTGGAGCATCTGCTGGACTGCATCCCTGGCACGGGGCTGAATGTCACAGGCTTTTCCAAGGGCTTTGACCGCAATGAGCCCAAACCGGACGGCAAACTGATTGCAGAAGCCGTTGCTTTGGCGAAGCGGGCCAATGTAGTTCTGCTGTGCGTAGGTCTGGACGAAATCCTGGAATCCGAAGGCATGGACAGAACCCACATGAATCTGTCCGAGGCCCAGAACACCCTGATTACGGAGGTTTGTCAGGCTAACGAAAACGTGATTCTGGTGCTCTCCGGCGGTGCGCCTTTTGTGCTCCCGGAGGCATCCTTCCGGGCCTGTATCCACGGCTATCTGGGCGGTCAGGCAGGCGCAGCCGCCATGGCGGACGCACTGGTGGGCAAGATCAATCCCAGCGGCAAGCTCAGCGAAACCTGGCCCGTCAGGCTGGAAGATCACCCCAGCAACCCCTACTATCCCAGCAAGGAGCGGACAAGCGAATATCGGGAAGGCATCTATGTGGGCTATCGGTATTTCGACACAACGTCAGCCCCCGTTCGCTGGCCCTTTGGCTACGGCCTGAGCTACACCACCTTCGCCTATTCCGGCCTTAAGCTTTCCCGGGATCAGGTGACCTTCACTGTCACCAATACCGGAAGCCGGGAGGGCGCCGAAGTGGCGCAGATTTACGTTTCCTGCCGGAACGGCAAGGTCTTCCGCCCCGGAAAGGAACTGAAGGGCTTTGCCAAAGTGTTTCTGAAGGCCGGGGAAAGCAAAACCGTTTCTGTTGGGCTGGATGACAAGGCCTTCCGCTATTTCGATGTAAAAACCGACCGTTGGGAAATTGAAAGCGCTGACTACGAAATTATGGTCGCTTCCAGCGTATCCGATGTAAAACTTCGCGGGACCCTTCAGATTCCGGGAACCGTCGTCCCCGTAACCTGCAGCGGCCTGCCCTCCTATGAAAGCGGCAAGGTTGAAAACGTCAGCGATGCCGAATTTGAAGCCCTGCTGGGCCGCCCGATCCCCAACGGAAGCTGGAGCGGCCTTCTGGAAAAGAACGACGCCCTCTGCCAGCTGTATTACGCAAAGAATCCTCTGGCACGGCTGGTCTGGCGGATTCTGACCGGCCTTCAGGAAAAAGCCGAAGCCAAGGGCAAGCCTGATCTGAACATTCTGTTCATCTACAATATGCCCTTCCGGGCCATCGGCAAAATGACCGGGGGCGCAGTGAGCGATGCGATGGTGGAAGATATCCTTACCATCGTCAACGGTCACTTCTTCCGGGGCACCGGAAGCCTGATCGCCAATTTCTTCCGAAACCAAAAGGCTTCCAAAGCATATCTGAAACATCTGCAAATCAGGGAGGGTATCCATGACTAAACTGAAAAACTGGATGGAGAACCACCCCAAAGCCGCCAAATGGCTGCGGGAAGGAGGACTGTTCTTCCTGTTCAGCAATCTGGTAACGGTAATCCAGTATATTATCTACGCGTTCCTGCCGGATCTCCTGGGCCTGGAACTGGCGGGAATCGCATGGAGCTGGCCCGCCATCCCCATGAAGCTGTTCGGCGTTGCCTTTACCTGGAATGCTATCGGCTACGATGTACTCCACGATGCAGCAGGAAATGTGCTGATCGGTGGTGGTGTGGGGTATCTCATCGCCATGCTGGCAGGCTCTTTTCTTTCCCAGGCCATCAATTTCCCCCTGCAGCGCAACATTACCTTCCGCAGCAAGGGCAACGTATGGTACCAAATGATGTGGTACTTCATCGCCTGGGTGGCAATTACCCTGGTGGTGAATTCCATCAATTGTGTGTGGCTGGCGGTGGCCTCTCAGCTTCTGCCGGGATGGCTGTACAACATCGGCACCACGGTTCTGATGGGCGGCATTTCCATGGTGGTATTTTTCTTCGTATTCAAAATCATCTTCCCCGAGGGCAGGAAAGCGTGACGAAACCCCGAAGCAGGAAAACCGGGATTCCTTATGATCGCCCGGAATGCAGGCATGACCTTTGGCGGCGAAGCATTTCGGTTTTCCGCTTCGGGGAAAGAAGCATCGGTTCCCCGGACCCAAATGACTTTCGTGCCGGAGCTTCGGGGACTCTCCCGCGGCCTAAAAACATGCCACCGGTATGTTTTCTTGACGGCCTTTCGAGTCTCATTATCGCCATAAAA
>CAMEIK010000037.1 GCA_945918315.1 uncultured Clostridia bacterium | reverse complement strand
AAATCGTCCCGCAGGGACACAATAATTGTCAACTGTCAATTGTCAATTGTCAATTAAATTCCAATTGATCGGTGTACTTACTCAGGCCGTGATGGAACCGGGCTTTTACGGTATGCTGCTTCAAAGCGGATACGCATTCCGGTTTTTTTATATCATATCCCATTTTTGAAAATTTGCAACAATTAATTCCCCACCGCGGAAAAAACCCTCCGCCAAGGTGACGGAGGGTTTTCCCGCAAAAGGATTTAGAAAGAAGAGAGGTAGAAAAGAGGATCTAGGTCTTGGAAAGGAAGCGGCTCACGGCTTCCGCAACCTTTCTGATTAAAAGATTACTCTGCAGGTTTGAACGGCGAATAACGGAAATGAAAACAAAATAAGACGTTTTTGTGAACAGTACCTTTTTATACGCCGGGGAATATCAGCGTTGCCTTGAACAGGTCCCCATCCACCAGCAGCTGAAGCTGGCCCTTTTGCAGTTCCATCAGGCTCTTGGCAATATTGAGGCCCAGACCGCTCCCCTCCGTGTTCCGGGAGGTATCTCCCCGGACAAACCGCTCCATCAGCTCGTCAGCACTGACATTGAGCTCCTCCCGGGAGATATTTTTCATGGAAATCACCACGTTCTCTCCCGCCCGGCTCAGATCCACATACAGCCGGGTGCCGGGTAGGGCGTACTTCACCGCGTTGCTCAGCAGATTGCTCATGGCCCGCCAGGCAAGCCGCCCGTCCGCCATCATCAGAACCGGCTCCTCCGGCTGGCGGAACACCGGCGTCAGGTCTGCCGCCGCCAGCTTGTCGGAAAACTCGCCCAGAGCCTGGTTGATGGCCTCTCCCGCGTCCACCTGGGTAATCTCCACAGGCAGACTTCCGGAGGCCGCCTTGCTCATTTCCATCAGGTCGTCAATGAGCTTTTTCAACCGGGCGGACTGCCGGGACAGTACCGCCAGATATTCCTTTTCCTGCTCGGGCGTATGGGGGTATTGCAGCAGATCCACATAATTGATGATGGATGTCAGGGGGGTCTTGATATCGTGGGAGACATTGGTAATGAGCTCCGTGCGCATCCGCTCGGATTTGAGCTGCTCCCTTGCCGCCACCACGGCCACATCCGACAGCCCGTTCAGCGAGTCGGCAAACTCCCGGAAGCAGCCCACCAGCATTTTATCGTCCACCTTGGTGCCCAGATCACCCTGGCACATCCGCCGGGCGCCGGCCAGCAGCGTCCCAAAGGAGGAGGCCAGGTACACCGTTGCCAGCAGCACGATTCCCATCCGCAGGAGGATTCCCGCGGGGCTGGCAGAGCCGATGTTGATAAGCAGCAGGAAAAAGAGCAGGGGGATTGCCACCAGCCACTGCCACATCAGAGGCAGCATACCGTACATCCGGCCAATCCACCGGCCGCAGGCCTTGGCCCACCGGGCAAGAAAGCCCCAGACCGCGCCCCAAACCCCCGTTACCAGTTTCCAGGTCCACAGGACCAGCTTCCAACAGGCCCGGAAGATCCGCGCCGCCAGATTCCATACCCACCGGGCCGCCCCGGGAAGCCCATGCCATATCCGCAGCCACAGCTTCCAGCACCAACGGCAGGCCAGGACAAACAGGTGCCATGCCCGGCCGCACAGGGAATTGCGCCACCAGAAATACTCCGGCGTCTTCACCTGGGCGGCAAAGGCGAAGCAGAAGCCCACAAACATCAGGGTGCAGCAGTAGCCCCCGAAGCCGATGACGGAAAGGGCCAGGGTCTGCTCCAGCTCCGGGAGCAAATGCGCCTCCTCAATAAACACCGCACCGATGCAGCCCACCCCCAGAATCACCAGGAAGGCGTACAGGTCCAGGGGCAGCCGGTTGAGGCCTCCGGCCCGGACCATTTCCATTCCGGGCTGCCGGCCCGCGGCGCAGCACAGGTACACCGCCAGCACGGCAAACAGCAGGAGTCCAGCGCCCACCGCCACGAACAGCGCGTTCCTGTTGGTCTGAAGCAGCTCCAGCATGGGGTAGGTCTCGTCATAGCGGTAGCCACCGGGGGCAACCCGCAGCTCCATCGTATACTCCGGCATCCGGGCATAGCGATAGGTGACGACCATGGTCTGCTGGGCGTCCACATCCCAGTATTCATCGGTGCGCACCCGTTCCTCCGTGAAAACCGGCTCCGCAGGGGGTTCAGAGGGCGCCGGGGGTTCGGTCACAGCTTCCGGCTCCGCTTCCGTCGGAATTGTGGAATCGGGCGTTGTCTCCACGGCAGCAGGCTGGGTCTGCCCCTCCTCCGCCACCGGGCCAATCCGGAACACATCGGTCATTTCGTCAGAGGGGACAAATTCTCCCACCCCCGCCTGGTCTTCCGCCCGGTACAGCACCGTGCCATTCTCGTCCAGCAGTTCCAGGGCGGTAATCACACTGTCCTCCGGAAGATTTCCCTGAAGGAAACGTTCCGTACTGAGAAACAGCACCCCCGCCTCGTTGCGGGTCAGACATCCGATGGGGTCTCCGGCACCGGAGGCGCCCATGGTCCCATTGTTCCCAAGTTCGGACCGGTAGGAAAAAGAAACCTCATAAACCAGCGTTCCGTCTTCCGGGAAATACTCCGGCGCCCCGGCAGTCTCCTCCGGCTCCTGCTTCGGTTCCACGGAAAGGACATGCTTATAGCTGCCTCTGACGGGGAAGGTAAAGACCGTTGGGTCCGTAAGCGTCTGTGCCCCGGCCTGCTCCAGCACATTGCCCTGGGCATCCTTCAGGGTGTAGGACGCTTTATCGGGGTTAAAAACGCCGCCATAGAACCAATCGCCGTAATCGCCCCAGACACCGTACAGCCAGTCCGGCTCCTCCAGCTCCTCCGGCCAATGGCCCAACCGGGAATCCGCGTAGTGCGCCGCCACCTGGGTGGCAAAGCCCAGACCGCTGTTCTGAATCTTCTCCTCCCGCAGCTCCGCCACGGTCTTATCAAAGAGCCCCTCCTCCAGCAGGGCCAGGATCCCCAAGCCACCGGCCAGGGCGGCAAGGAGCATCAGCGCGCACAGGGCAACGGCCAGGAACTTAAACGCGATATTGTACCGCAAATCAGTTTCCTCCCTCCAGCTTGTAGCCCTGGCCCCAGACCACCTTCAGGTACCGGGGCTCCGAGGGATTGATCTCGATTTTTTCCCGCAGGTGCCGGATATGCACCGCCACGGCACCCTCGCTGCCCAGGGCAGCCTCCCGCCAGACGGATTCATAGAGCACCTTGGTGGAAAAGACCTTGCCGGGATTTTTCATCAGCAGCTGCAAAATCGCGTACTCCGTAGGCGTCAGAGCCACCGGCTCCCCGTCCACGGTAACGGACTTGGTCCGGTCGTCCAGAGAAATGCCCCCAAGGGTCAGCTCTCCCGGGGTCTCCTCCGGACGGCTGCCCAACCGGGAATACCGGCGCAGCTGGGACCGGACCCGAGCCAGAACCTCCACCGGCGCGAAGGGCTTGGTAATATAGTCGTCGGCGCCCACGTTGAGGCCCAGCACCTTGTCCTCCGTCTCGGACTTGGCGGTGAGCAGGATAATGGGCACATTGGAAAACTCCCGGATCTTGGCGGTGGCGGCAATACCATCCAGGCCGGGCATCATAATGTCCAGCAGGATCAGATGAATGTCATTGTTTTTGACGATTTCCAGTGCCTCCTTGCCGTTATAGGCCTCAAAGAGGTGGTAGCCCTCCGGCGTGAGGTAGATTTTCAAGGCGTTCACAATATCCGGCTGGTCGTCGCAGATCAGAATGTTGTACATTCCGGTTTCCCCCTGTTTTCCGAAAAACTCTGAATCGCCCCCCGGCCCCGGAGGGATTTTCAAAGCTTTCCTTGTTTATGGCCCTATTATATCACCGGATTCCTTAAGATAAAAGGCCCTGTTTTATTAAGAACCCATTAATCCGGCCCCGGAAAGGGTTTCTTTGAACAGCTGTTCTGTACGGGCAGCAGACAAGACCCTTGACAAAGGATTCCGCATAGGGTATCATAACTCTTACATTCGTAAGAATTAGGAGCGATGGTATGAAGAAACTGCCCCAGATTTCCGATGCCGAATTTGAAGTCATGGACGTTATCTGGAAGTACGCGCCAGTCAGTACCAGCGAGATCACGGATCGGCTGACGGCAACAACGGATTGGAGCCCCAAAACAATTTTCACCATGCTGTCCCGCCTGGAAAAAAAGGGCGTGATCACCCACAGAAAAGAAAGCCGGGTTTTTGTCTATACGCCCTGTGTAAAAAAGGAAGCTTATCTGGCCGTGGAAAGCCGCACCCTGGCTGACCGTTTCTTCGACGGCGCCATGAAGCAGCTGGTGGTCAGCTTTCTGGAGCAGAAGGATCTGACCCCCGAGGACCTGGCCCAGTTGCAGGACATTCTGGACAGGAAGCCCACACAATGAGGCGATTGCAATGTTCTTGGAACAACTTCTGATAGGAAACCTGTGGAACGCGGGCTTCATTTGCGTCATACTGGGTCTGAAACGGCTGCTTCGTCATCGGCTGTCCCCGCGGTTCCAGTATTACAGTTGGTATCTCCTGCTTGTCTCCCTGCCTGCCTCCCTGCTCCCCGCCGGGATATGGCCGCGGTGGCATATTCCGGGAGCCACAGGGCGGCAGGTCTTTTCTGTTTCCTCCGCGGCAGACAGCTCTTCCCCGGCTGCCGCAGCGGGAAGCAATTGGCTCAGGGACACAACGGAGCTGGTTCGCAGGTCGGACAATGACCGGGGCATTTTCCTTGTTCTGATGATTTGGGCGGCGGGCGCATTGTTCCTTGCCGGGGTATACTGGTGGGGAAGCCGCCGCCTCAAAAGGATAAAACAGTTCTCCTCGGAACCGCCCCGGAGAATCCGGGAACGGTTTGAGACCTGCCGCCGCAGGCTGGGCATGAAACCCAATGCCCAACTGCGGCAATCCCGTTTTCTTTCCGCTCCGGTCAGCTTCGGCGGGATAAAGCCCGTTGTCGTCTTGCCCACGGAGGGAGCCGATGATTTCCCTCCGGAATCGCTGGACCATATTTTTCTCCATGAGCTGACCCATATCCGGCATGGAGACCTGGTGACCAATCCGATCTTCTGCGGCATTCAGGCACTCTTCTGGTACAATCCGCTGGTGTGGCTGGCTTTCCGGCAGATGCGCCGGGATCGGGAGGCCTACTGCGATTGGGCAGTTTTGAATTTGATGACCGATGAAGCGGAGCGAACCCAATACGGTCAGACGATCCTGCGTTTTGCCTCCGGTTCCAATCCCCGCTTTTCCACGGCCAACGGGCTATGTCAAAGCACAAAGACGCTGAAATACCGTCTGGAACAGATTGTCAGCTTTCGGAAAGAAACCAAACGGAAGCGGTTCCTGGGCCGCTGCTTTGCCTTCTCCCTGGCTCTGGGAGCAGTTGGGCAAATCCCGCTGCTGGCCTTCTGCGTAGGAAACAACGAAGCGTATTACACGCCCTCCGATTCACTGCCCATGGCGCAAGCCGATTGGGGAAACGCTTTTGGCGGAAAAGATGGCTGTGCGGTGGTTTATCATCTGAATACCGGTCTTTACACTGTCTATAACAAACCGGAGGTCACCCGTCGTGTGCCGCCCTGTTCCACCTATAAGATTTACAGTGCCCTCAACGCCCTGGAGCTGGGGATCATCACGCCCGAAGAAAACACCCTCTTCTGGGATGGAACGTTATATGGTTTTGACGCGTGGAACCAGGATCACACACTGAATTCCGCTATGCGGGTGTCTGTAAACTGGTATTTTGAGGCTCTGGATCAGGCCGCCGGTATGGCACAGACGGAAGCATTCTTCCGGGAAATCGGCTACGGTGACGGCAACCTGAGGAACGATCCGGATAGCTACTGGAACGGCTCCGGTGTCAGAATCTCCGCCCTGGAACAGGTTGAGCTGCTGGCAAAACTCTACCGCAACGATTTTGGGTTTGCGGACAGGAACATCGCCGCAGTGAAGAGCGCCATGGCACTGGACACTGACGGCTTGTACGGAAAGACCGGAACCGGGCGGCTGGACGGCAAAAATATCGCGGGCTGGTTCATTGGCTTTGCCGAAAAGTCCGATAACGTCTACGTTTTTGCCGTTTATATCAGCTCAAAAAACGGTGCGGACGGGGGCATGGCATACCAAGCCGCAATCCGCATTTTGGAGAATCTTTCCATTACTAAGTAAGGCCGCTTTCGCGGCTTTGCTTTCTTCTTTCAAATCTTACAAGTGTAAGGGAAAGGAATTCACAACATGAAAAAATGGGCTTTCGCGCTGTTCGTTGCCGGGATAATCCCGCTTCTGCTGGTGCCGTTTTACCTGTGCCTGCAATATGAGACCTGCTTCAAAAAAACGGTATGCGATACATCGGTTTCTCCGGAAGGAAAATATACACTGACCCTCCTGGCGATTGGGGAACCGGACTGGCCCTTTGGCTCCGCGTCCGGGCGGCTGGTACTGAAAGCGGGAAATGCCCGGGTCAATCAAGCGGATTTTGAACTGAAAAACGACGGTGGCAGCATCCACAGCGACTGCTGGAGGGTAACCTGGACAGAGGATTGCGCGGAAGTGATTCTATCCGGGGAAGAACAGTTTGACGAGCAGATCCTGTTGTATTTTGACGGCACAACCCATCGCAGGACTTTGGACGGCGGAACCGGGCGGACCACAGCACAGACAGAAATCGATGTTCCGGATATTCAGGTCATAGAAAACCGGGAAAATGAGCTGGTTTTCACCCTCTCCCTCAGCGACTATATCAGAAGCTATAACAGCTACTATAAACAGGGCTATTGCCGTGACTACTTAACCCCGGTATCCCAGTGGCAGTGCAGCACCTGGGATTCCGCCATCCATTCCGATCACAAAACCAAATACTATTTCTTTTCTGAGGACGAGAATGTACACTCGCTGCCTACGATTACGGTATATGTACCGGCAAATGGGGACTATATCCAGGAAATCACCGTCAATTATGACGAGCATAGCTATTCGGAACCGGGGTATGCGCTGTATAAGGAAATGTGCTATTACACGCTGAAGGTATTCTTTCCGGATCTGACCTATGAAACAATTTATGACCTCTGCACGGAAATCATCACCCTGGGCAATCAGAACGTGTTTTCCAGCGACGCGTGGTACGGCAGCGGCACCGTGCCCTATGCGCTGTTCCGCAAGGATGGGATCGGTATATACCCCTACTATGCCATTGGGGACTGGGAGCATCTTTGCATCATCCCAGTCAAGGAAGAAACAGTTGCGGAGTTTGAACAGAAAGGTGTGGAGATTCATGAAATACCATAAGCTGACCGCTTTGTGCCTTACAGTATCCATTCTGCTCACGGGGTGTCCAGTTCCCGGCGGGGAAACTGTTCCAAAAACTGTCGATGCAGAAACTGCTGGAATCCACGAAACCACCGATCGCGCCGACAGTTTCTCCGACGGCCCCACGCAGAAGCGTTTGGAACAAAGGTGCGAAGAAATTGTTTCCCTCTATTATGACCTGTATCAGAAGGCGGAAAGGACCGAGCCCCGGAATCGTTGGGACACGCCGGTTCTGGCGCAGAGCAGCATCGATGCCATAGAAGCGCATTTAACGGATGCCGGGCTGGATATGGTGAATACCAGTGAAGAATACCCGGAGTATCTGGAAACCGCAGAGAATTTTTACGGGTTTTGGGACGCTGTCCAGCATCAGAAGACTGCCGAACAGGAGGTAATCACGGTAAGAAGTTCCGGAATTCTTTCCTATCAGCTGTTTTCCTGCGGAGATGGTGTGACAATGGTTTCCGGCATGCTTTATCCGCCGGACGGCGGTTCGGCGCTTTTTTTCGAAAAGCACCAGGTTCTGGACTGGGGCACTGACAGACAGGGGAATTTTCTATTACCGGATCTACCCGGCAGGGGATAAACACTACGCCGACTATGCCATGCTTCGTCTGACCCCGCCGGATCCGGAATTATGGGATCTCAACAGGACATATATCCCGACCGGCAGCTATACGGCCTCCAACCTTTTTCTGACAGACTGGACGGAAAACGACTTTGGGGCTCTCTGCTTCAATGACCTGTGGGAGTACCTTTATTTCCATTCCCAGGGGGAGCCTTTTCGTCCCGACGGGTACCCCTATATTCCGGAGCGGTCCTGTTACAAAATACCCGGGGCACTGTTTGAAAAGATCGTCCTGCCCTATTTTGATATTGACCCGGTGCTCCTTCGGGAACTGGCGCAGTATAACGCCGTCGAAGACTATTACCCCTGGCGTCCGGTGGAAACCAATGATTATGTGTTTCTGGACTTCTATTCCATCGACCCGGAGGTGACCGCGTACCAGGTTCACCCGGAGGGCACCATCACCCTCACCGTTCAGGTCCTGTCAACGGATCTGAAAACAGACTGCGTATTTGCCCATGAAGTAACGGTCCGTCCGCTGGAAAACGGCCGGTTTCAATATGTGGGAAATAAAGTAACCTTTCAGACCGGCTATGGCCTGCCCTATTCAGAACCCCGCCTGACATGGAAGTAAACCCATCGGATAGCGATTGGGCGTGCCGAAGCGAATGGGGAAACGAGACGCCCCACAGGGTGGCCCTGCAATCCGGGAGACCAGCCCAAACTGAAAATGTTCATTCTTGTTATCGGCTGTTATGCAGCAAGCGGCAGATTCCAATGTATC
>CAMEIK010000036.1 GCA_945918315.1 uncultured Clostridia bacterium | reverse complement strand
TGCCCCAGTGGGCACACTGGGGCGGGGGGAGTCCGTCCTATGCATATCTTAAAAAGGATCAAGAACAGAACGAAAAACGCAGAAAACTGATTCAATTTAACAGTATTCGGCCCGTAATTCGTACTCCCCCCGGTACCAGTCTGCGGACTGGTACCACCCCCCTCATAAATGCGGGGGGGCAAGGACGCGTACCGCATCGGCCCGCATACCTCTTACCAAACAGCTCTACAAATTCCATTTTTCCGTACCACAGAACGATACCGAGCGGCGCAGGGCAAAAACGACTACACATATCTTGCGCACGACTTGCCCGCCCTGCGGGCCAAATTCCAATTTATCCTCCTGCTGAATTTGGTTTCGTTTTCAAACTTGTTTTTCTTCCTCCTCCGGCGTGCCGCTGCCGTACTGGCGCAGCCAGGGCAGAAGATGCTCGGCCATGGGGGTTCCGTCGGCAAGCAGGAGGGGGCAGTCCCGGAGCATGGCGTAGCCGTCCCCGCCTGCCCGGCGGTAATTGGTGACGCACAGGGAGAACACGTCCCCCGGTTCTATGTCCCGTCCCTGCCGCCGCAGGAACAGACCCGGCTTCCCTGGGGGCGGCGAACAGCCTGCCGCGGCTGTCCCTGATCGGTTTCTTTACGCCGCCCAGTGTCCTTGGCATCCCGGAGCTTTTTGAGAAGGGTAAGCGGCCCTTCCCTCTCATTGCCCAGACCAGTTGCCGCCTCATCGAAATCAATACCAATGGCTGCCGGCAGCGGCTTCTCAATGACGCCCGGTTTCTGCAGTCCGGCTGCAGCATGGCTCTGAAGCAGAACGTGGCCCAGAATGTCCACTATATCAATCTTACCGCCTATCCGGTCCGGAACAACCTGGCGGAATGTCTTCTTCAGCTTCAGCGTGACGGGATTGTGACGATCAAATACACGGAATTGTCCGAATATCTGGTTGTCTCCTACCGGCATCTTATGTATGTGATCCGGGAGCTTTGCGGGGAAGGGATTCTCCAGCGGATCAGCAAGGGATTCCGGATTCTGGACATGGCCCGGCTCCGGGCTCTGGCGGAGGAAATCGGGGAAGAATCCCAGAGGGAGGAGAAGGAGCCGGAAGAAGGTCCTTCCGGCGGAAACCGCCGATCGCACCTTTGACAATTTATAAAAATCAGTCTATAATAATACGGAATGATTACAAAAGAAAAGAGATTGTAAAATGACAGGCAGATTGGGTGCTTCGGGAAAAACCACGGTCCGGGACATGACCGACGGGGCTATTGTAAAACAGATTACACTGTTTGCCCTGCCGCTGATGCTGGGCAATATTTTTCAGATGCTTTACAACACGGTGGACTCCATCGTTGTGGGCAATTTTGTGGGCAAGCAGGCTCTGGCGGCGGTGGGCTCCACCACCATGATCGTCAACATGCTGGTGTTCTTCTTCAACGGCTTTTCCACCGGCGCTGGGGTGATTATCGCGAACCTCTTCGGCGCCCGGAAGCTGGAAAAGCTCCACAGGGCCATCGAAACCACCATGGCGGCAACCTTTCTGCTGAGCGCTCTGTTTACCCTGGCGGGTGTGGCGGCGGTGAAGCCCATGCTGCGTTTTATGGCAACCCCGGAGGACGTGTTCGGGGAGGCCACGGTCTATCTGCAGATTTATATCGGCGGCATTTCCGGGCTGCTGGTATACAATATGGGCAGCGGCATCCTTCGGGCGGTTGGCGATACCATGCGGCCGCTGTACTTCCTGATCCTGACCAGCGTTGTCAATATTGTGCTGGACCTTCTGTTTGTGGTGGTGCTGGATTGGGGCATCGCGGGGGTGGCCTGGGCCACCATCCTTTCCCAGTTCCTTTCCGCGGCCCTCACCCTGAGGCTGCTGACCCGGTCCAGGGATATTTACCGGCTGACCTGGGGTGATCTGAAAATTGACCGTGGGATTCTGGGCGAGATTTTCGCGGTGGGACTGCCTGCCGGAATTCAGTCCGTCATTACGGCCTTCTCTAATGTGTTCGTCCAGTCCTATGTGAATTTCTTCGGTTCCAGCTGCATGGCAGGCTGGAGCTGCTATAACAAGCTGGACCAGTTTGTCATGCTGCCCATGCAGAGCATGGCCATGGCAGCTACCACCTTTGTCAGCCAGAACATCGGCGCGGGCAGACAGCGCCGGGCGGACCAGGGTACGGTGATCACGGTGAGTATGTCCGTGGGGGTCACCGCCGTGATTGTGACGCTGCTGTGTCTGTTCGCGGCCCCGGCGGTCCGGATGTTTTCCCCGGACCAATCGGTCATCGACTACGGCGTCCTGTTTATCCGGGCCAACTGCTTCTTCCTGCTCTTTAACTGCGTGAACCATGTGCTGGCAGGCGCCCTCCGGGGCCGGGGGGATTCCAAGGGACCCATGATTATCATGCTGCTGGCCTTTGTGGGAATCCGGCAGATTTACCTGTTCGTGGTGACCCGGTTTGTGGCCAATACCCCCTTCCTGGTGGGCTTTGGCTATCCCGTGGGCTGGACCACCTGCTGCGTTATTGAGCTGACCTATTTCTTCCTCCGGTGGAGAAAACCGAAAAAAGCGCAAATATAATTTTTCACCCAGCGCCAAAAGGCGCTGGGTGTTTTTCCGCTATGGCTGCTTCCAATATTGGATGCCCCAGTGTGCAAAGTCCCACTGCTCCATATAGGTATTGCACTCATAGTCGATGTAGAAAAGCCTGCCCTCCCGGACTACAAAATTGGTGGGGTAGTAGTCGATATTCAGTCCGGCGGGGTAGAGGCAATCGCACATGGCCTGTACCTGGCGGAGATAGTCCGGCTCCATTGCGCCCCGGGAAACCAGGACGTCGATGGTGTCCCCGGGAATGTATTCCTTGAGAATCCGTTCCCGGGCAATATCCGCTTCCAAAAGGGCGGGCATGGGAATGCCCAGGGCCTTGAGCCTGGCGTAATCCTGCAGCTCCGACCGGAGCTTATCCCCGAATTGGTAATAGCTGCAGGGCTCGTGGTGAATCTGCTTGAGAACATATTCTTTGTCTCCGTCCCGCACCAGATAGGAGTAGCCGCCCTTTCCCTTTCCCAGGAGCCGCAGGACCGTGTAGGGATGTTCATTCACCGTCAGTACCTTGGGCAGGGTATTTTCCGTTTCCATAGGAGCCTCCTTTTTGCGGTTCCGGCGGCTTATCCGACCGGCACCGGGGGATCAGGTGTTTTGGGAATCGGTGGCGGCGGAATCATCGCTTTCCGGGGCTTCGGTGGACTCCGTCGTTTCCGCGGCTTCTTCCGCCTCCGGGGTCTTGCCCGCTTCCGGAATTTCTTCGGCGGCTTCCGCTGCCTGGGCGGCTGCCCGGTTGACTGCCAGCCTGGCGGGGTCATGGGGCCGGAAAGCCTCCACCAGCAGAACGGTGACAGCGGCGACACAGCTCGCGGCGGCCAGAAGCTGGCTTACCCGGAAGGAGCCCCAGTACAAGCTGTCCATCCGCAGCCCCTCGATGAAAGCCCGGCCCAGGCCGTACCAAGCGCAGTAGCCCAGAGCGATCTGACCGTCGTACTGCTTTTTCTTCGACAGGAAGTGCAGCAGCAGGAAGCCAATAAGATTCCACACCGATTCATACAGGAAGGTGGGGTGATAGTATTCCGTAGCACCGGTGACGGTGTTGTAAAGGCCCATCCGGGTCACGGCGTCGGTGGCGGCGCCGAAGGCCTCCCGGTTGAAGAAGTTTCCCCAACGGCCGATGCACTGACCGATGAGAAAGCCCAGGCTTACCAGGTCCAGCAGAGCGGGCAGGGAGCACTTCTTAATTTTGCAGAAAATGATGACGCCAACCGCCGCGCCCAGAACGGCGCCGTAGATGGCAAGGCCGCCCTCCCAGATATACAGCACGGAAATGGGGTTATTCCGGTACATGGGCCAGGAGAAGACGCAGTAGTAGGCCCGGGCGCAGAGAATGGAAAAGGGGGTGATCCACAGCACGCCGTCCAGCAGGCTGTCCTCGGTGAGGCCCGCCTCCCGGCTGCGGCGGCAGGCGTACAGCACGGCCAGAATCAGGCCGCAGGCAATGACCAGGCCGTAGAAGTGGATATTCAGCGGCCCGATGGAAAAGCCCCGGGGGGGATTCATGGAGATCCCCAGGGCGGGGAAAGAAATGGTGGAATAATGACTGGGATTCATAGGGCAGCCTCCATATTCTCAATTGGTGGATCCTGGGAAATGGGTTCGATTACGGAGAGGGCGCACCGCTCCGGGGTTACCGTCCGGGCCAGGAAATCCAGGACCTCCTCCTGCCGGATATCCCGGTATACCGCCGGGAACAGGAAATAATCAAACTTCGCAAAGTGGTAGGCGCAGAGCCGGAAGCAGGTGGAGTCGAAGCTGTCCAGAGCCTTGATCCGCCGGCCCAGGGCGCTGCGCTTCATCCGGAGGAAGTAATCCTCCGGGATGCCCTGCTCTACCAGGGTCTGTGCCTGCCGGAGCAGGGCCTGCCGGATAGCCGGGGCATCCTCGCTGTCGCCGGAGCACAGGAGCATGGCGCAGCCGTCGGCGCAGTCATAGCCGCCGCCGAAGGAGCTGTCAATGAGCCCGTCCTGATAAAGCCGCAGGTACAGCTCGGAGGACTCCCCAAACAGGGCCTCCGCTGCCAGGTCCGCGGCCATTTCCTGCCGGATGGCGGCTTCCCCCAGTCCCACGGGGGCGCATTTGAACCCCAGACAGAAGGTGGGCATGGCAATGTCCATGGCGCAGTGGGTGCGGGCTGTGGGGCAGGTCATTTCCTCTTCCGGCAGAGGGTGTTTCCGCCCAAGGGGCCGGGGGGCGTCCCCCAGCACCTGCCGGACCTCCGTCACCACTTCCTCCGGCTTCACATCCCCCACAACGCACAGGAAACAGTTGGCGGGGGTGTAAAATGCCCGGTGGCAGGTTTCCAGAACCTCCGGTGTAATTTCCCGGATGCTCTCCCGGGTGCCCAGAATGGGAATCCGGATGGGGTGCTCCCGGAACATGGACTCCATGAGCCGGTCAAAGATCACACTGTCCGGGCTGTCCAGGTTCATGCCGATCTCCTGGTCGATAATCCCCCGCTCCTTCTCCACACTCTCCCGGGTGAACCAGGGGGTGAACACGAATTCCGTCAGCAGGCGAAGGCATTGGGAAAAGTTTTCCGTACAGGAAAAGTAGTAAGCGGTCATGTCGTAGCTGGTAAAGGCGTTGACATTGGCACCCAGGGCCGCAAACTCGGCGGACACATCCCGGTCGTCCGGCATATCAAAGAGCTTGTGCTCCAAATAGTGGGCGGTTCCCGCGGGCACATGGCAGGACTTCCCCTCCAGGGTGAAGTCTCTGTGGACGGAGCCGAAATCCACCGCCAGGTAGCAAAGCTTTTTGGAAAAGCCCTGCCTGGGAACCACTGCCAGAGGAAGACCGCAGGGGAGGGTTTCCCGGAAGACGGTTTCGTCCAGCTGGGGATAGGTCGTTTCGGTCATGCGGGCTCTCCTTTCAGGAAGTAGGTGCTGTGCAGGGTGACGGTTTTGGCGGCCTCCACCACCTGCTCCAGGGTGACGGCCCGGATTGCCCGGATGGCTTCCTCCGGCGACGCGGTGTTCCCGCTGAGAGCGGCGATAAAGCCGTAGCTTTCCATGGAGCCTGCGGAATCGGTCACGGAGCGCAGGGAGGAGATAAGGGCCTCCCGGGCGCTGGCCAGCTCCTCCTGGGTGATGGCCCCTTCCCGGCACAGCTGAAGCTGGCCCAGAATCTCCCGCCGGGCGGGGGTTTCCTTATCGAAGTCAATGCCAGCGGAGACGGTGAGGATGCCCTTGGAACTGTAATAGGAGGAGCCCACACTGTAACACAGGGACAGCTTCTCCCGGACATTCCGGAAGAGCTTGCTGGTCATGCCACCGCCGTAGAGAACATTGAGCACCTGCATGGCAGGGTACAGCTCACTTTTCAGGGTGATGGGGGTGACAAAGCCCATACAGAGCTTTCCCTGGGTAACCTCCATGGTTTCCGTCACATCCTCCCCGGGGCAGCCGTGAAAGCCCGTCTGAGGCGGAAGCTTGGCTTCCCGGCCCCGAAGACAAAGCCTGCCGCGAAGCAGGTCGGCAACGGCGGCGCTTTCAAAGCTTCCTACATAGAAGATTTCCAGGGGGGCGGCGTTCAGCATCTGCTGAAAGTGGCGGTACAGGGTGTCCGGCGCAATGGCGGCCACCTGTTCCGGCTCCCCAAGCCTGGGCAGGCCAAAGCTGTCCTCCCGGCACAGAATTTTCAGGAGCCTGCCCATGGCGTAGACCCGCTTGTCGTTCCGGTCCGCCTGGATGGTGGAAATGAGATTCTTCTTTTCACTCTGCACATATTCCGGCAGGAAGCCAGCCTCTTCTGTCAGAGGGGACTGCAGCAGCTCGGCAAGAAAGTCCACTGTGCCCTCCAGCACCCGGTCCCCGGGCAGGGCAAAGCGGTCATCCATGAAGCTCAGGTACAGCCCCGATGCCTGGTAGTCGCCCACCCGGCGGGACATGGGGCTTGCCGCCGCGCCGTACAGGTCATCGAGCCTTGCGGTGATGGCCCGAAGATCCGGATGGGGCACGGTGCCCCGGAGCAGCACCGAGGGGATGAGGGCGTTCATGGCGGTTGTGTCCGCGTGCATGGCCGCGACCCAGTGCAGGCTCAGACAGCCGTGCTTGAACCGGGTGTCCCTGCGGCAGCGCAGGTTCACGCCGGGAAGAAGGGGAATGGTTTCAAACATACGCGTACTCCTGTGAGGGATTCCCACAGCCGGGGGGGCTGGGGGAAAAGACGGTAAGAAAAATGACCGCCGGGCAGGCGGTCATTTTTTCTGGTGGACGATGTAGGACTCGAACCTGCGACCTTCCGCACGTCAAGCGGATGCTCTACCAGCTGAGCTAATCGTCCGTAGGAACCTCTGTATTATACCCAACAGAACCGGTTTTGTCAAGGGAAAAATAGAAAAACTTTTGGGCCTATCGGTTTTTGAAAGCATACTGAGAAATTGGGAATTTGCAGAGCTGTTTGTTCAGTGGTGCGCGGCTTAGTGCGGTACGCGCCAAGGGCTCCCCTGTGTAAGGGGAGCTGTCAGCGAAGCTGACTGAGGGGTTGTAATGGTGGACTTCCATATGTGCCCCTCGTCAGATCACACAATACCCGTTCTGACCCCATTTTGCCGATGCATCGTCAAAATCGGATAATTCAACCGCAAAATTGTGTCTGCGAACCTTCTCGCCAAACCATTGTATTAATCGAGAGGTTGTGCTGCACAATCCCTCAGTCGCTTCGCGACAGCTCCCTTTACACAAGGGAGCCCTTGCCGCGTCCCATTTTCCACCCGCGTACCACTTGGCAAACGGCTCCACAAATTCCAATTTCACCCGTGGCGTCCTTACATATTGGCTTTCACGGTGGAAATGAGAATGTCACCCGCTACTACCCGGTCCTCGGCGGCAAAGCCCTCGGCAAAATTGTCGGAGTACAGCACCTGGGCGCTGGGGGGAAATTCCTCGTCCCCGGCCCAGGAAAGGATCTGCATCCGGTAATCCCCCAGGAAGTCAAAGAGGAAGCCCGCGTCCCCGTGGGCCACCGGGACGGCACCCATTTTGGCGGCTGCGACCCGGAAGGCTTCCAGCCGGGTGCCGAAGGTAAAGGCCGCCCGGGTCAGAACCCGTCCGGTGTAGGGCTTGATGTACATCTCCCCCCAGGGCATTTCCCGGAAGGTCTTCCAGCCGCCGCCCCAGGGTACTTCCTTTCCCTCCAACAGATAGCGCAGGAGGAAGGTCTGGGTGGGAAGGGGCGGCTCCGACCCGTCCCGGGCGGCAACGGCGGCCGCCGGCCAGGAAATCCGGTATTCTTTTCCCAGCAGGGTCAGGGAAAAGGCTTCCCCGTCAAAGGGAGCGTTTGGCAGCCGCTCCCGGATTTCCCGGGGGTCGGAAGCCTGAAACCGGGCCTGATAGTGGGCAAGGGGTACTTCTTCTTTGTGATTCACAATTTCCATGTTTTACGGCTCCTGACGGGAATTGGGGAACAGGCTGGAATCCGTGTGGGGCAGGAAGCAGGCTGCCACAAAGGAATCCATGTACCCCGGATGGGTGCTCAGCTCCAGATAGGTCATATTGGCGGCGACTTCATCCAGTTTTTCGACCGCGGGGTCGCTCTGGACCATGGCATAGGCCCCGGCCAGGGAGGAGTTGCCGATGTAGCAGTACTTTTCCAGCTCCACATCCGGGAACATGCCGATGTTCACCGCGTTTTTCATATTGATGCCGGAGCCGATGCCGCCGGCCACATAGACCCGGTCAATGACCTCCAGGGGCATATCCACGCTGGAAAGGAGGGTGGCGATGGCGGAGAAGATGGCGGCCTTTGCCCGGATGAAGTTGTCAATATCCACCTCGTTGATGGCAATTTCCCGCTGGGTCTCGGACTGCTCCGGCCGGGCGATGACATAGCGGCCCATGCCGTGCTCGTCGTGTTTTACCCGGTCGCCCTGGCGGACAAACAGGCCCTTGGCATTGATAATGCCGCAGCGGAAGAGCTCCGAGATGATGTCGATGATGCCGGAGCCGCAGATGCCCACAGGCAGCTGACCCGGGTCCCCCACCACGGTGAGGGTGGGCTCCATGGTTTCCCTGTCAATGACGCAGGCTTCAATGGCGCCGTCGGTTGCCCGCATGCCGCAGGAGATGTCGCCGCCTTCAAAGGCGGGGCCGGCGGAGCAGGCGCAGCTCATGAGGAAGTCCCGGTTGCCGA
>CAMEIK010000035.1 GCA_945918315.1 uncultured Clostridia bacterium | reverse complement strand
CATACATCCACATACTGGCACAGCTCGGTCATGGCTTCCCGGGCCTGAGCACGGGTCCAGAGCTTGCCCCGGTAGTTCAGGTCGCAGGAGATCTTGCAGCCGTGTGCCTTGGCAGCAATGCAGGCATCCTTGCACATTTGCACGAGGTTGGGACCCAGAGCCGGAGTAATCCCGGTGAAGTGGAACCAGTCGGCACCGGCAAAAATGGTATCCCAGTCAAAGTCCGCGGGAGCGGCCTCCTGAATGGCGGAGTGGGCACGGTCATAGATGCAGACGGAGCCCCGCTGGGAAGCGCCCTTTTCATTGAAGTAAATACCCACACGGTCGCCGCCCCGAACGATCCGGGAGGTATCCACACCATAGCGACGGAGGGAATTCACAGCAGCCTGGCCGATGGCATGGGCAGGAAGCTTGGTCACATAAGCGGCATCCACTCCGTAATTCGCCAGGGACACGGCAACGTTGGCTTCTCCGCCGCCGAAGGTAAACTCCACATGATCGCACTGCACAAAACGCTCGTAGTTATAGGGCTGAAGCCGGAGCATCAGCTCACCAAAGGTAACAACTCTGCTCATTTATTTCTGGCCTCCTTCACAATTTCAACGCTCTTGCGGCACAGTTCCGTGATCTCGTCCCATGCGCCGGCCTGAATCAGCTTGTCCGGGCACATGTAGCTGCCGCCGCAGGCAGCAATAATGGGGCTGGCGGAATACTCAGCCAGATTCTTCAGGTTTACACCACCGGTGGGCATGACTTTAAACATGGGGAAAGGAGCGGACATCGCCTTAATTTTAGCAAGACCGCCGGACTGCTCCGCGGGGAAGAACTTCAGGACCTCCAGGCCCAGCTTGTAAGCCGCGTGGTAATCGGTGGGGGTGGTGCAGCCGGGGAAGCACACAATGCCTTTTTCCTGGCAGTATTTCACCAGCTCCACATCCAGGCCGGGAGTGACAATGAACATACCTCCGGCGGCAATCGTACGATCCACCTGCTCGGTTGTCAGCACCGTTCCCGCACCAACCAGCATTTCAGGATGGCGTTCACGCATAATGCGGATTGCTTCGTCCGCACCGGCCGCGCGGAAAGTAACCTCCGCGATGGGAACCCCGCCGGCACAAAGAGCATCGGAAAGAGGCGCCGCGTCACGCTGGGGATCGGTCAGCTTAATGACCGGCACAACGCCGACTTCGCTGATCTTTTTCTGCATCTCGTTCATAAAAAGAATCCTCCCTCAAATTTTCCTGGCCATCCGAAAACAGCCCATTTGTGAATCATTATAGCGATTATTATCAGAAAAATCAATTCCCGGGAAATGACAATCCCGGAGGATATTATGTACAATTCAGGTTTTATTACGGTTTTTGTCCTGCCGGATCAGCCGCTTCATGGCTTCGATTCCCACCTTGATAGCACCGGTGGTGTCCTCCGTCATGGGCATGTACAAGCCGGCTTTCTCCCGCTCCTGATTCCACACCACATGGAAGCAGCTTCCGCACCGGACCCCCAGCGCAGCGGCTACAACAAACAGCGCCGCGGACTCCATCTCACTGGCTTTTACACCAAGTCGCTTCCAGCTCTCCCATTTTTGGAGCAGTTCATAATAAACCGGAGATTTTTCAGGACTATGCTGTCCGTAAAAAGAATCCTTACACTGGACAACGCCGGTATGGACACGGTAGCCCAGATCCTCCCCTGCCGCTTTCAGCGCGGCGGCAATACCGAAATCCGGTACTGCCGGGAACTCAATGGGAGCATATTCCATAGAAGTATGCTCAAAGCGAATGGCGCCGGTAGCGACCACCACATCCCCCGGCTGCACATCCAGCGCGATACCGCCGCAGGTTCCCACCCGGATGAAGGTGTCCGCGCCGATGGCCGTAAGCTCCTCCATGGCGATGGAGGCGGAGGGCCCGCCAATGCCTGTTGAACAGACACTCACCTTTTCGCCCAGAAGCGTGCCGGTATAGATATTGTACTCCCGATTCCGGGAGACATGGACAGGATTGTCAAAGAAGCCGGCGATCGCTTCACAGCGACCGGGATCGCCGGGCAAAAACACATAGCGGCCCACATCTCCCTGCTTGCAGTGGATGTGAAACTGCATACCAATATCCTGCATAGAAATACTCCTTTTGTGAAAAATATATAAATATTATATCATAGACGATCATAATTTGCAAGAGAAAGAAAACAAAAGCCCTGAGTCTGTAAAAAGAAATCGGTCAGTACCCCAGTCCCCTATCCGAAAAACACGCGGCCCTGGGACAGGGACCGCGTGTTTTTCAGGTACGCTCCTAATCAAAGAACCAATGGTTTGGATCAGAAGAAGCTGATTTGACTGGTATCCGGAAGACTTCCGAAGGCCCCGGCATCCCGGAGCATCTGGATATGGGTCTTGGATACCTTGGGGCATGCGGCGGCAACCTCCTCCACGGATAGAAACTTCTTGCCTTCCCGGCCGCTTACCAGGTCCTTTGCCGCGTTTTCGCCAAGGCCGGAAATCGCCACAAATGGCGGCCTGAGCTTACCGTCCTCAATGGTGAAGTGGGTAGCGTCGCTTTTGTACAGGTCAATGGGCAGGAACGTAAAGCCCCGGAGGTAATACTCATAGGCGACCTCCAGCGTGGTCAGAAGATCTTCATCCTTATCCGTAGCGTTTTCATTTCCCTCAATGGCATCAATGTTGGCAACCACTGCCTCCATACCCCGGGTCATCAGCACGGCGTCAAAGCCGCCTTTCTGGCTGCGGCGATAGAAATACGCCGCGTAAAAGGGCAGCGGATGATGGACCTTAAACCAGGCAATGCGGAAAGCCATCATAACATAGGCGACTGCGTGGGCTTTGGGGAACAGGTACTTAATCTTTTTGCAGGAACCGATATACCAGTCCGGCACCCCAGCCGCCTTCATTTCCTCCTCCGCTCCATCCGGCAGGCCTCTTCCCTTACGGACGGCCTCCATGATTTTGAAGGAACGCTTTTCCGGCATTCCGCAGGAGATCAGGTAGATCATAATGTCGTCCCGGCATCCGATGGTGGAGTCAACCGTGGCGGTCTTGGAGGTGATCAGGTCCTTGGCATTTCCCAGCCACACATCGGTGCCGTGGGAGAAGCCGGAGAGCCGCACCAGTGTATCAAACCGGGTGGGCATGGTGTCCATCAGCATTCCACGGGTGAACCGGGTATTGAACTCCGGGATCGCCACCGCGCCGGTGGGGCCCAGGATTTTGTCGTTCTCGTAGCCCAGTACCTTGGAGGAAGTGAAGATGGACATGGTGTCCTTATCGTCCAGGGGGATTGTCTTGGCGTCCACGCCGGTCAGATCCTCCATCATCCGGATCATGGTGGGGTCATCGTGGCCCAGCATATCCAGCTTCAGCAGGTTTTCCTCCATAGAGTGATATTCGAAATGGGTGGTAATCTGGTCGGCATTGGGGTCATCCGCCGGGTGCTGCACCGGGCAGAAATCCCAGATCTCATTTTCCTGAGGGATAACCACCAGACCGCCGGGGTGCTGGCCTGTGGTCCGGCGAACACCGACACAGCCGGAAGCCAGCCGGGCTTCCTCCGCCTTGCCGGCAGTTTTTCCCCGCTCGGCGAGGTATTTCTTGACATAGCCAAACGCGGTCTTTTCTGCCACCGTTCCGATGGTGCCTGCCCGGAACACGTGGGATTTTCCGAACATTTCAATACAATAAGCGTGGGCTCTTGCCTGGTATTCACCAGAAAAGTTCAGGTCAATATCCGGCACCTTGTCGCCGCCGAAGCCCAGGAAGGTTTCAAAGGGAATGTTGAAGCCGTCCTTTTCCATTTTCGTTCCGCATTTGGGGCACACCGCGTCGGGTAGGTCGGCGCCGCAGTTATAGCCCGCGGGCACATTCAGCTCCGTATACTTGCAGTCCGGGTTGGGGCACCGGTAATGGGGCTGGAATGAGTTCACCTCTGTAATTCCCGACATATAGGCGACAATGGAGGATCCCACAGACCCCCGGGAGCCAACCAGGTAGCCATGCTCCAGGGAGTTCTGCACCAGCTTCTGAGCGGACATATAAATCACATCGTAATGGCAGGAAATAATGTCGTGAAGCTCCGTCTCCACCCGTTTGCGGAAAACCTCCGGCGGATTGTCCCCATACAGACGATGAAATTTGGTGTAAACCAGGTTTTTCAGGTCCTCCACGGAGTTCTCAATCTTCGGCGCGAACAGGTTATGGGGAACAGGCCGCAGGCTCTCGCACATATCGGCGATAAGATTGGGATTCTCCACCACCACCTCATGGGCCTTTTCCTCCCCCAGGTAGGCAAATTCCGCCAGCATTTCGTCCGTGGTGCGGAAATACAAGGGGTTGGGACGGTCCGCATCCTCAAAGCCCTTGGTGGCCAGGAGAATATGGCGGAAGATCTCGTCCTCCGGATTCAGGAAGTGAACATCGCCTGTGGCGACAACAGGCTTGTGGAGAACCTCACCCAAACGGACCACCGTCCGGTTGAAATCCCGAAGCTCTTCCTCCGTTTTCACGATGCCCTTTTCCAGCATGAAGCGGTTATTGGCCAAAGGCTGAATTTCCAGAAAGTCATAGAACGAAGCAAGCCGGCGGAGCTCGTCCTCGCTTTTGCCGTCAATAATCGCCTGGAACAGCTCTCCGGCTTCACAGGCAGAGCCGATGATCAGGCCCTCCCGTTTGTCCAGAAGCTCCGATTTGGGAATCCGGGGCACCCGCTTGAAGTATTTCAGATTGGAGTCGGAAATCAGGTGATAGAGGTTCCGCAGGCCAACCTGATTCTTCGCGAAGAGAATAATATGCCTGGCATGCCGGTCCCCGATGCGCCCCTTGGACCGGAGGGAAATCATGGCGGGATTGATGGCCTGAAGGGAGTGAACGTCCTGCTCCTGTTCCAGTTTTTTCATCAGTCGGTCCATGATAAGGCCGCAGGTTCTGGCGTCATCCGCCGCCCGGTGATGTTGAAAGTCCGGCAGCTCCAGTGCCTTGGAAACAATATCCAGCTTGAATTTGCTCAGCTGGGGCAGAAGATTCTGGGAGAGGATCAGTGTATCCGCCGCTGTCAGAGTATAGGCAAGCCCCTGCCGTTTGCACTCACCCCGGATAAACCCGGTATCAAAATCCGAGTTATGGGCCACAAGAACACGATCGCCCACGAATTCCAGGAATTTGGGAAGAACCTCTTCAATCTTCGGCGCACCCACCAGCATACTGTCGGAAATACCGGTGAGCTCCACAATTTTCGGGTCCAGAGATCGCTCCGGATCCACAAAGGTCTGGAAACGGTCTATCTCTTCCCCGCCCTGCATCAAAACAGCGCCGATCTCAATGATCCGGTCCGTCCGGGCACTGAGACCCGTGGTTTCCAGGTCAAATGCCACATAGGCCTGGTCGAAGGTCATATCCCGGTCGCCGTGAACCACAATCCGGTCGTCCACATCGTTTACATAATATCCCTCGCAGCCATAGAGAATCTTGATATTCTGGTCCGTGCCAGCAACCTTTGCCTTGGAGGCGGCTTTCATGGCATCCGGAAAGGACTGTGCCACACCGTGATCCGTGATGGCAATGGCCTTATGCCCCCAGGCAGCCGCCTGCTTCACAGCGGCAGCGGTATCCGTCAGGGCATCCATGTTACTCATGGTGGTATGCAGGTGAAGCTCCACCCGCTTTTCCCCGGTGGCAATATCCTTGCGCTTTGGCATAGAGCCGGGCTGAATGGCATAGGGTCTGAGAACCATTTCATTTTCAAACCGGTCTTCCGTCAGCTTACCCTGAATCCGCAGAACCGTGCCCACCTGAATATGCTCCAGAATGGGCTTTGCCTCCTTTGCCTCCATAAACCGGCTGATACGAATGGAGCCGGTGTTGTCCGTCATATCAAACTTTACCACCCAGGCGTTGCGCTTGGTCAGCTCCTTGTGATCTACGGCAAAGATTTTGCCCTCGACGATGACCGTCCCCATATCCATGGTCAGCTTTTCCATGGGAACAGGTGTGCCACGGAAGGGTTTTCCATAGATGGTTTCCGGCTCCTGGGTCTCGGGCTTTGCCTTCTCCGGTCCCGACGGAGCATGAGCAGGCAAGGAGACCATCATCCGGTCCCGCATGGAGTCCAGAGCGTCAAAAAGGGCCTTCCCCTCCAGCGTCGCTCCCGCTTCCACCTGAATGGAAGTCTCGACGCCAAAACGGGCAAAAAGGCTCTGCTTCACCTGAGGTATCAGTTCCTCCAGGGTGGCCTTTCCGTTGGCGGAAAGCTGAATTGTAAGGCACGTTCCCTCCCAGCTCCACCCGGCGCCCGCAAGAGACCCCCGGGTCATGGAGTTGAGACTGACAAAATACCCCATCAGCTCCTCCGGCTCGCATTTTGTAAGCTCCGTTGGCGGGTGGGACACTGTCAGCTCCACGTTGGAAAGGCCATACGCGGAGGCCAGCTCCCTGGACGCGCGGTCCAGGTGCCGCTTGGGAATATACCTTTCAGAATGCGCAAAGACGTGAACGCTGCGGTTTTCGGGGTTCAGATCCGCACCGTCAATCGCCGCCTGAGAAAGGGCCAGCTGGAGCTCCTCAGGCGGCGTATAATCCGAAAACATATCCAAAATTGAAACAGTTTTATCCATACTCTTTCTCTTTAGGGCGTCCGTCAGGGAAGGGGCGACCGGCTTTCAAGGAAAGCCCATCGCCATTTCCCCAATAATACCGATTATGTATCCAGTTCTTCAATTCGCTTCAGCAGAGCAGGCAACAGTTCCTCGTAGGGAAGCTTTTCCACCGCCTGACCCTTTTCAAAAATCAGGCCGCAGCCGTCGCCGCCGGCGATACCGATATCGGCCTCCCGGGCCTCGCCGGGTCCGTTGACCACGCAGCCCATAACCGCTACGGTTATAGGCTTCTTGCAATCCTTCAATGCCTCGTCCACCCGGTTTACAAGACCAATCAGGTCAATCCGGGTTCTGCCGCAGGTAGGGCAGGAAATGATATTTACGCCATCCCTGCGAAGCCCCGCGGCTTTCAGAATATCCCGGGCGGCATACACCTCCTGGACCGGGTCATCCGTCAGGCTGACCCGCAGGGTATCGCCAATGCCATCCAGCAGAAGCGCCCCAATTCCCATAGCGGATTTAATAAGGCCCTGCCGGACAGGACCGGTCTCCGTAACACCGATGTGAAGCGGGTAGTCACATTTGCCGCGGAAAAGCCGGGCTGCTGCCACCATGGTGGGAACGGTGGAGGACTTCATGGACACGCAGGTATCATAAAATCCCTGCTTCTCCAGCAGCTCCAGGTGCCGGAAGGCACTTTCCACCAGGGCTTCCGCCGTGGGATGGCCATACTTTTCCAGAAGCGTTTTGTCAAGACTTCCGCCGTTGACACCAATCCGGATGGGAATATGCCGGTCCTTGCACACATCCACAACGGCCTTTACCCGGTCTTCTCCGCCGATATTGCCGGGATTGATACGGATTTTCGCCGCGCCAGCCTCCGCAGCAAGAATGGCAAGGCGGTAGTCAAAATGAATATCCGCAACCAGCGGCAGCGGGCTTTCCTTTACGATCTCGGCAAAACCGGCAGCTGCCTCTCGATCCGGAACCGCCAGACGGGCAATCTGGCATCCCGCCGCAGCCAGGGCACGGAGCTGATGCAGGCTCCCCTCCACATCGGTGGTTCGGGTATTCAGCATAGACTGAATGGATACCGGGGCTCCCCCGCCCACCGGAACGGAGCCTACCATGATTTTCCTTGTCATCCGTCAATCATCCCTTAACAATAAAGAAAATATCTTTGAACATAATAACCGCCATCAGAGCCAGCAGCAGGAGCATACCCGCACCGTGAATATAGCCCTCAACCTTGGGATTCACTTTTTTCCGGGTCACGCCCTCCAGGACAGCAGTCAGAAGCAGACCAACCACTCTGCCGCCATCCAGAGCGGGTATGGGGAGCAGATTCATGACCGCAAGATTGATGGCAATGAAACCGCCAAAATACAATAGATTCAGGAACGCGTACCAGGCACTGCCGGAAGCCTCTGCCACATTGGACATCTGCTGCACAATTCCCACAGGTCCGGTAACGTCCTGGAACCCGGCCCGTCCGGTAAAGAGCATCTGAAGGCTCAGCCGAACCATTCGGACGGTATCCATGCTGGTTTTCCAGGTCATATTCGCCCACAGGCCGGGGGTGCTCTCCGCAAGAGAGAAGCTGAAGCCATAGCGCAGGACGGGATTTCCATTCTCATCGGGAAACTCCCGCATCTGCATGTTCACATTTTTATATTCCAAAAGCTCTCCGCTCCTGCGAATAGTAAGGTCATGGATATCGCCGGAATTCAGAGACATAATCAAGGAAAAGTCGGAATTGACGTAGATTTTTTCTCCGTCCAGCGCCACAATGGTGTCGCCGGGCTGAATATAGGAAGAAAATGCGCAGTTTTCTTCCACAAGACTGACCTGAGGAAGTATATAGCTTTCATTTGGTGCCAGAAATACGCCAATCATCGCAACGCCGGTGACAAAATTCATGGCGGCACCGGCTACAAGAATGATGAGTCGTTTCCACCACGCGGCATTGGAAAAAGCCCGGGGGTTTTCGCTGTCCCCGTCCTCTCCCTCCATGGCGCAGTAACCGCCTATGGGAATGCAGCGGATGGAATACAGTGTTTCTCCCCGTTGTTTCTTCCAGAGCGCGGGCCCCATAAACAGGGAAAACTCATTTACCTGAACGCCAAAGGCCTTTGCCGTGGCAAAATGTCCCAGCTCATGGATAAAAATCAAGAAGCTGAAAAGGATAATCGCAAAAATAACGCTCATAGATATGCCTCAAAAAA
>CAMEIK010000034.1 GCA_945918315.1 uncultured Clostridia bacterium | reverse complement strand
AAACAAGGCCTTTCGGAACCCCCGCCCCCGCCAGTACGGGCACATTTTCCGAAAGGTCTTTCTGCAAGTTTTCGCGAAAAGGTATTTCCCACAGGCTGGTCAAGGGACACGAAAGATGATAAAATCATATCAAACGAAAGGATTGTGATACTAAATGGAAATCTCCTACACGCCCATGGACCTTTTACTCTATCTGCTGCTGTATTCTTTCATTGCCTGGGGTATCGAAGTCTGTATTGTGGCTGTCAGAGACCGCCGATTTGTAAACCGCGGCTTTCTGAATCTGCCCGTCAATCTCCCCTATGGCATTGCCGCCGCTCTGTTGCTCCCGGCGCTGGCCACGCTGAAAAATGTTTTTCTGGAATATGGAATGATATGGGTTGTTCTGTGCCTTGTGCAGGCACTCAGCAATCAGTTTCTAAAGGGTATCAGCCGGAAATACGCCTCCGCAGACTACTGTTCAGGGACCGCCTCCGGACGGAATGGCATCCCCTTACGCTTTCTTGTTGCCGGCGTATACCTGCTATTCTATCTGATCGTTCATCCTCTTGTTTTCAGCCTGGTGACGCTGATGCCTGCATTGGCGGTTAGAATCGTTGTCATTGCCGCCGCGGTGCTGGTTGCCATAGATTTTTTCAGCGTGCTCTATACCCTGCGCACAAACCGCTCCACCCCTATGGAGGAAGCCCGGCAGGAAACAACGCAGTACCTGGCCCGACGGATGTCCGATACGATCTGGCGCCGTCTGCAAAAGGCCTATCCCGGAATCGGAGAGGAAAATACCCAGGAGGGAAACTATGTGTTCGCCAAGGGTATCTGCTTTGACAAGATGGTGTGGGTGTTCCTGGTCTCTTCCTTCCTGGGGGCGCTGATTGAGATGGCATTCTGCCGGGTCACGGCCGGTTACTGGATGAGCCGTTCCAGCGTACTGTACGGCGCTTTCAGCTTCGTGTGGGGCCTTGGTGCGGTTGTTCTCACCGTGACACTCCAACGCATTGCCCACAAGCCGGACCGATACATTTTCCTGGCAGGTTTCATTATCGGTGGTGTTTACGAATACCTGTGCAGTGTCTTTACCGAACTGGTTTTCGGCACCGTATTCTGGGATTACAGTGAAATGCCCCTGAATATCGGCGGCCGTACCAATGTGCTTTACTGCGTTTTCTGGGGTCTATTGTCCGTCGCATGGATAAAGGTGCTCTATCCCCCTATGGACAAGGCTATTGAAAAGCTTCCGCCCTTGCCGGGGAAAATTACAACCTGGATCATCGTTTTTGTTATGGTATGTAACGGGCTGCTCACCTCCGCCGCCATGTTGCGGTATACCGACCGTCAGTCAAACCCCAGACCGGACAGCGTCATCGCCCAGTTCCTGGATGCCCGCTATGACGATGCATATATGGAAAAACGCTGGCCCAACATGCTGGTCACAGAAAAATAAGCAAAAAGAGAGCTTCCCGCAACAGGGAAGCTCTTACTATTTGGCAGATATGTATGAACAATGTGACAATCCGGAATTCAAAACAAATCCCCTCTGCCATATCCGGCTTTGTTTGTCACATCTCCTGCCGGCCCTCCAAAGCCCGGGACAGGGTAACCTCATCGGCATATTCCAGCTGGCTTCCCACAGGAACCCCATAGGCAAGCCGGGTAACCTTGACCTCCATGGGACGCAGGAGCCGGGAAATGTACATAGCCGTTGCTTCGCCCTCCGTGTCCGGATTTGTGGCCATGATTACCTCGGAAATCTCACCGGATGCCACACGCTTCAGAAGCTCACGGATTCGGATATCTTCCTGGGTCACATGATTCAGCGGAGAAATGACGCCATGAAGGACGTGATAGACACCGCGGAACTCCCGGGACCGCTCCATCGCGATTACATCCTTGGGTTCTGCCACCACGCAAACCGTACTTCTGTCGCGGCTGTCATCATCACAGATGGGGCAAACCTCCCGGTCCGTCAGATTCTGGCAAACCGGACAGGTGTGTACCTGGCGTTTTGCCTCCAAAATGGCATCGGCAAAACTCTGAGCATCCTCTAAAGGAAGCTCCAGTACATGAAACGCCAGACGCTGGGCAGTTTTTCCGCCAATACCGGGAAGACGGGCAAACTGGTCTGTCAGATTCTGCAGCGCGGCGGGAAAAAACTGCATAGCTTCCTCCTTAGAACAGTCCGCCCAGGTTGAGTCCACCGGTCAGCCGGGACATGTTATTGGCAGCCTCAGTGTCCGCCATCCGCATTGCCTCGTTCACGGCCGCGATAACCGTATCCTGGAGCATTTCCACATCTTCAGGATCCACAGCTTCGGGCTGAATCGTCAGCTCCACCAGTTCGTGCTTTCCGTTCACCGTGGCAGCCACCACGCCGCCTCCCGCCTTAGCGGTAAAGGTTTTGTTTTCCTGCTCTTCCTGCATCCGCAGCATCTCCTGCTGCATTTTCTGGGCCTGCTTCAGCATAGCGGCCTGATTCATTCCGCCGGGCATTCCCCGGAAGTTATTTTTTGCCATACTAGGTACGCTCCTCTCAGTTTTCTTTGATTCTGACAATATCCGGATTGGCTTTGCCGAAACGCATCAGCTTAGACATTCCGGCACCGTCCCTGCCCTGCCTGGACAGGTCGGTAACCTTTGCTTTCACAGGTCTTCCCAGAAGGACCGAAGCTTTCCGGGAAACCACCTCAAGAATATCCTCTTTCCCCACAATCTCTGCGGTAAAGGAATCCTGACAACGCAGGGTCAGAACGTCATTGTGAACCGTCACATCCATAGGGCCGTTGGGGGTAGCCGAAAAGAAACCGGATACCGGCGGGTACAGCTCCTTTCTGACGGCGGACGCCAGATCCTGCCAAAATCCAATGGGTAATTCCCCATTTGCTTCCGGTTGAGGTTCCGGTTCCGGCTGAGATAAGACGCTTTCCTCAGCCCGGAGGGGTTCTGTTTCTCTCTTTTCCATCTGCGCCGGGGCCTCTTTTGAAGGAAGCACAAAAGTTCCTGTCTTCAGCTGTTCCTCCACCCGGGTCAGCCGGGCATTCATGGAAGAAAGGTCCCGGCTCAGCTCCGGCTGGCACATTTCCAAAATACACAGCTCCGCATCCGTGCGCCGACTGGCGCTGCGGGTAAACAAATTCAGTGTTTTTTGCAGGAGCTCCATCATCCGAATCAGCTCACCGCCGGAAATTCTCGTTGCCAGGTTTCTGGCCTCATCATCCTCCGCCACACCGGACAGCATGGCAATGCCCACTTCAGGAGCGGTTTTCAGGATGAGAATATCCCGCACCAGGCTGGCAAGCTCATCGAGCAACGCGGAAAGGTCCTTGCCCTCCGTATATAGGCGGTTAAAAAGACACAATGCTCCCGCTGTATCCTGTCGGGAAATCAAATCCAGAAGCTCCGCGCTTTTGCGCTCCCCCGCTATTCCGAGACAGCTATAAACCCGCTCCGCGGTCAGCTCCCCGATTGCCGCCGAGGCACATTGATCCAAAAGACTGAGAGCATCCCGCATCGCCCCGTCCGCAAGCCGGGCAAGGACACGGGCTGCTGAATTGTCAAGATCGATGTTTTCCTGATAGGCTACATACTGAAGCTGGGCAGCAATATCCTCCTGACCAATCCTGCGGAACGCAAAACGCTGACAGCGGGACAGAATGGTTGCCGGAACCTTATGAAGCTCCGTGGTGGCGAGAATAAACAGCAGGTGCTCCGGGGGCTCCTCAATAATTTTCAGCAGGGCGTTAAACGCGCTGGCAGAAAGCATGTGCACCTCATCCACGATGTAGACCCGTTTTTTTACCTGTGAGGGAGAATACACAGCGTCATCCCGCAGGTCACGGACATTATCCACACCGTTATTGGAGGCAGCGTCAATCTCCAGTACATCCATGCATGTACCGTCATCGATGGAGCGGCAGGCTTTGCACCGGTTGCAGGGATTCCCGTTTTCCGGTTCCAGGCAGTTGACTGCCTTCGCGAGAATCTTGGCACAGGAGGTTTTGCCCGTACCGCGGCAGCCTGTAAACAGATAGGCATGGCTCAGCTTTCCGCTGACAATCTGGGTTTTCAGCGTCTGCGTGACAGCGGTCTGCCCAACCACATCATCGAAGGTCTGGGGACGATATTTTCGGTACAATGCCTGATAGGCACTCATGGGTTACCTCCTCTCCGGGATAAATACAGACCGGCCCATAACAAGATCGCACACCCACATTTGAATGCGCCCTGTGTCCGGTATCTGTGCAGCCGGCTCAAGATCGGAGGCCTTAGCGGCACACGGGAAGGTCCGCTTAATGCTGCTTGGTTCCCCACCTGACATGGTTCACGGGATCCCGTTGCGCAAGACCGATCTATCAACACCACTTACACAGGCCAGACGGCACAAAAGCTTACTCGGGTGTGGGAATTCATCCCTGCTTTAGCGGATTGCAGGTACAGGGCACCGCTAACTCCCCGACTAGTGCGACCTTGTTATAAGCCGGTCAGCCATAACAAGTTGTTCTTTAATTGGGAAAACTCAGTTCAGCTTGGACTCAATAAAATCCGCCAGTTCCTGGAACGTGGTAATCTTCTGATCTTCCATATCCAGCTCCACGCCCAGCTCGCTCTCCAGATCCATAATCATCTCCACGATGTCCAGAGAATCAATACCCAGACTCTCAAAGGTGCTGTCCGGCGTAATTTCAGAGGCATCCAGCTCAAGCTGCTTGGCAGCATAATTCACAAGTTTCTCATACATAAGGTTAATCCCTCCAACTCGTCTCTTTCAGGTATTCCACGCTATTTTAGTACAGGACAGGGCATTTGTCAATGGCTAATTCAGACCGCTGCGGAAAAGCCATTCCGCCCCAGCAGACCGCATTTCCCCTGTTTCATCCCGGATTCGCTGATTTTTCGGAAGCGCTCTTTCCTGACGCAAACCCGGTAGCCCAGGCAATCTGAAGATTAAAGCCGCCGGTATAGGCATCACAGTCAATCACTTCTCCGGCGAAATACAGACCGGAAACCAGTTTGGACTCCATGGTTTTGGGGTCAATTTCCGAAACCTTTATGCCGCCGGAGGTAATAATGGCTTCCGCCACCGGGCGTTTTCCGGAAATATCCAGGGAGAAGTTTTTCAGCAAGGACACCAGTTCCCTGCGTTTTTGCTTGGTTAAGCCATTTGCCTGAAGCTCCGGATGGATCTGAAGACGCCGCAAAATCACAGGAATCATGGATCTGGGCAGCAGATCCGTCAATGCGTTTTCCATGGACCGGTTGCGGTATGTGTCCAGATCCCGGAGAATACGGCTGTCCAATTTCCCCTCATCCAGCGCGGGCTTCAGATCCAGCACCAACCGACAGCCCTCACCTTTCAGGTGGCAGCTTGCGCTCAAGACCGTGGGGCCGGACACTCCGAAATGGGTAAAAAGCAGTTCTCCAAAATCCTGATAGAGGATTTTCCCACGGTTATCGAAAAGTCTGACTCCCACATTCCGCAGGGAAAGACCCTGCATATCCGGGCAATCCTCTCCCGTGCATTCCAATGGTACCAGGTTTCCCTCCGGCGGAACAATCGTATGTCCCAGGGTCTGAGCCAACGTATACCCGTCACCGGTTGACCCTGTGGCGGGATAGGAAACTCCCCCGGTGGCAAGAATCACCCAATCCGCATTGTACTGAGTTTTCCCCACATCAACACCGGTGATATGGCCATTCTCTGTAAGGATTCGCTTCACACGTTCATTGCCTATGAACACATGGTTGCCGCGAAGCTCCTTTTCCAGGCAGGAAAGCACGGACTGCGCCCTGTCAGACACAGGAAAAACCCGATTCCCTCGCTCTGTTTTCAGGGGACATCCCCGGCTTTCAAAAAACGTTTTTGTTTCCTCCGGCGGAAAGGCTGTCATCACGCTAAACAGAAACCGTCCGTTTCTGGGCACATTCCGCAAAACCTCCTGGGAAGTACAGTCATTGGTCAAATTACATCTGCCCTTACCGGTAATCAGCAGCTTCTTCCCCAGCCTGCCGTTTCGTTCCAGAAGCAGAACCCGGCTTCCACGCCGGGCAGCGGTTATGGCCGCCATCATCCCGGCGGGGCCGCCGCCAATCACTATGCCATCATACTTCATCTTCCTTTACCTGCTTCTCGTATACATTATACTCGTCCCAGATCCGCTCCAGATTTTCAAAGGTACGGCTCAGTTCCTTCTCCCGTTTCGAAGCAATGGCAACAATCAGCGCGTTAATGACGCTCAGCGGCGCGACAAGGCTGTCCACCAATGAGAGCATATCGCTTTTCGCAATCAGTACATGCTCACAGCACTGCCCCAGGGGGGACTGCATGCTGTCCGTAATACCGATGACTGTGGCACCGGTGGAACGGCAATACCGGGCGCCCTTGGTCGTAGACGCGGAATATCTGGGGAAGCTGAACGCCACAACAACATCCTCCGCGTTCACTCCGACAATTTTTTCAAACATCTCCCCCGTACTCATACCGGAAATCACATGGACATTATTGAACATGTAGTTCAGATAATAACCAAGAAAATTTGCCAGAGGCGCCACAGACCGAACGCCGAGTATATAAATCCTCTTTGCTTTCAGAATCGCGTTCACCGCGCTGGCAAACTCCGCGCGGTCCACGGTCTCCTCGGTCTGTCGAAGCTTTTCGATATCGGAATGGAGTACCGTGGAAATGACATCCTGGTCCTTCAGGCGGTCATTGGCAACCTCAATGCGCTGGACCGAAGTCAGACGGTTCAGAACCATCTCCTGCATTGCCTTCTGCATGCTGGGATACCCGTCAAAGCCCAAATCAACAGCGAAACGGACAACTGTGGATTCCGATACGCCAACCGTTTTTCCCAGACGATTGGCAGTCATAAAGGCTGCCTTGTCATAAGCGTCCAGAATGTATTGCGCAATGCGACGCTGTCCCTTTGAAAATTCGGGAGCTTTTTCCTGCAGGAGCGCAAAGATATCTGTTTTCATTGTAATCCACCACCCAAGATGATTTCTTACCCAATACTACCAAAAAAGGGATCATTTTTCAAGAGAGAGAACGGAAGCTTTTTCATGTAAATTCAGTGTGCCAAAAAACAGGAGAAAACGTACCTGTCTGCAAGCTGCGCGCTATGTATCCTGCAGGCAAGAGACTTCCTCCCGCGTGAGATACCGCCATTTCCCGACAGGCAGGTCTCCGAGCTGAAGCTTTCCTTCGCGAACGCGTTTCAGACGGACCACTTCCAGCCCTGCCGCCTGCGCCATTCTGCGAATCTGGCGGTTTCTGCCCTCGTGGATTGTGATTCGGAATCTGGCCGTCTGCCCGGAGGCTTGCAGGAGCACAACACCGGGCTTACGAATGGGTCTTCCGTCCAGTTCAATAGGGCGGGAAAGCAGCGCTTCACTTTCGGGGCAGAATCCTCGTACCTTTACTTCGTATACCTTTTCCACTTCCCCTGCCGGATGAGTAATCCGGTTTGCCAGTTCGCCATCATTGGTAAACAGGAGAAGGCCCTCGGAATTCATATCCAGCCTGCCAACCGGGTACACCCGCGTACCGCAGTCTGCCACAAGCTGGGCAGCATTGGGTCTTCCCTTTTCGTCGGACAGAGTCGTCACATACCCCCGGGGTTTATTCAGCATCAGATAGACCCGGGGGGTATTTCCCGCCAGCGGTTTTCCGTCAATCTCAATCCGATTCTCCGCGGGGTCGGCAGTGTCTCCCAGAGACGCCGGTATACCGTCCACGGTAACAAGACCCCGCAGAATCATTTTTTCCGCCTCCCGGCGAGACGCAACTCCTCTGGATGACAGAATTTTTTGCAGCCGCTCCCGCATACGCTACCTCCCTGAGTGATTTTTAATGTCTCCTTGATGAAATGCTCTTTTCATTATCAAGGATCGCTTTTCCAGAACATCCAGAACGGACGCTTGGCTTTCTCCTGTACTTGCTCCGATGTCTGACCATAGACAACCGGGACTTTCCCAACAGCCTTTCCCGCAATCAGGATATAGACATATCCCGCATCCTCTCCCTCCGCAACCGGCGCATAGACGGGGCCCGCCACAGAAAGCATACACTGAGGCTTTTCTTCCGGGGCAAGAGAATAGGTAAAGTCCTCCACCGCGATAATCGGCACCCGGGAGATTTCTCCGCTTACGATCTCTGCCGTTCCGACCTGATCACCGGCACAAATGAGCTTTTCCAGGGAAAAGCGGGAAAACCCATCATAGAAAAGCGCCTGATGATCCTGCCAGTCATTCGGGTCGTTCAGAGTCACCGCAATCAACCGCCGCCCGTCCCGGGTCGCACTGGATACCAGGATTCTCCCGGCAGCCTTGGTATATCCGGTTTTCACCCCATCCGCGCCTTCCAGCAGCCAGAGCAGTTTATTATGGTTCCGCAATACCCTGTTTCCCACTGTGACAGTTTTGGTGGATACGGTTTTTGCGAAAATCGGGTTCTCCATAGCATAAGCGGCAAGGACAGCCAGATCCCTGGCCGTGGAATAATGCCCGGGGCTGTCCAGCCCGTTGGGATTCTCAAAATGGGTTCCTGTCAACCCAAGCACACGGGCTTTGTCATTCATGCGTTCGGCAAAGCCCTCCACCGTTCCGCCGCAATATATGGCAAGTGCCACCGCCGCATCGTTCCCCGAGGACAGCATCAGTCCGTACAGAAGCTCCTGGAGGGTAAGCACCTCCCCTTCTCTCAGATACATGGACGATCCCTCGATGCCCACCGCCTCTTTGGGAATCCGCATACGGTCCAGCACGTTGCACTGCTCACAGATGATGAGCGCAGTCATAATTTTCGTGGTACTGGCAATCAGGCTCTGACGGTCCGGATTTTGT
>CAMEIK010000033.1 GCA_945918315.1 uncultured Clostridia bacterium | reverse complement strand
TGAAAGGCCGGTGGATGAAATTCTTATTGGAGCATTTCCAGAAATTCGTCCTCGGTAAGGACGGGAATGCCAAGCTCCCGGGCCTTGCGTTCCTTGGAACCGGCGTTTTCTCCGGCCACTACAAAGCTTGTCTTTTTGGACACGGAGCCCGCGGCCTTTCCTCCGAAAAGCTCGATTTTCTCCGTGGCTTCCTCCCGGGTAAACCGGCTCAGGGCACCGGTCAGAACAATCGTCTTCCCGGCAAACCGGGTGTCCGTTACGGTCCGGGTGCACGCGAAATTCACCCCCGCCTCCCGCAGACGGCGGATCAGGTGGATGGACTGCTCCTGGCGGAACCACTCATAAATGCTGACCGCGGTAATTTCTCCCACATCCGGCACCTGTGTCAGATCCTCCCGGCTTGCCTGCATCAGCGCGTCCATGGTGCCAAAATGGGATGACAGCACCTTTCCTGTCTTGACACCCACCTGTCGAATCCCCAGAGCATAGATAAGTCTGCCAAAATCCCGCATTTTACTGTCTTCAATGGCGGCAAGCAGCTTTTTTGCCGCCGTAGTCCCGGACTTCCAAAGGCCGGAAATTTCCTCCAAAGTCAGATAGTAGATGTCCGCCGGGGACCGGACCAGTCCCTTTTCAATCAGCGCTTCCACAATGGCACTGCCCAGGCCTTCAATATCCATGGCATCCCGGCTGACAAAGTGGGAAATGTTCCGGCTCAGCTGGGCGGGGCATTCCGCACCGGTACAACGCAGGAAGGCACCGTTTTCGTCCCGTTCCACCGGGGCCCCACAGACCGGGCACCGTTCCGGAAGAAAATAGGGAACCGTTCCCTCGGGGCGTTTGCTGAATGTCACATCCAGAATCTCCGGAATGATTTCACCTGCCTTGCGGATACGGACCGTGTCGCCTATCCGTATATCCCGCTGAGAAATAAAATCCTGATTGTGGAGCGTAGCGTTGGTCACCGTGGTGCCGGCAAGGCGCACCGGGCGAACCACGGCTTTTGGCGTCAGAACACCGGTCCGGCCCACCTGTACCTGGATATCCTCAACCACGGTCTCCCTGATCTCCGGTGGATATTTATAGGCCGCTGCCCACCGGGGGAATTTGGCGGTACTGCCCAGCCGCTCCCGCAGGCTCAGGTCATCCAGCTTTACCACCGCTCCGTCAATGTCGAAAGCAAACTGCTCCCGACGGTCATTGATTGCTTCCACTTCCTGCTGAATTTCCTTTACGGAAGACAGCAGCCGGTACGGAATCACCTTGAACCGGAGGCTTTTCAGGTATTCCAGGGACTGGCTATGGCTGGTAAAAGACACGCCCTCCGCAAGCTGGACATTAAACACAAGAATATCCAGTCCCCGCTTTGCGGCGATTTTCGGGTCCAGCTGACGCAGAGAACCGGCAGCCGCGTTTCTGGGGTTGGCAAAAAGGGCTTTGCCCGCGGCCTCCTGGGCTTCATTCAGCTTTTGGAAGCTCTTTTTCGGCATATACACCTCGCCCCGGACAATCAGTCTGGGCGGGGCATTTTCTATGGTCATGGGAATGGAGCGGATGGTTTTCAGGTTCTCAGTCACGTCCTCCCCTACATTTCCATCCCCCCGGGTGGCGCCCCGGACAAAATGACCGTTCTCATATTCCAGAGCCACAGACAGGCCGTCAATCTTTGGTTCTACGGAAAAAGCAACCTCCCTGCCATCCTGGGCCTTTTCCAGAAAGTCTGCCAGCTCTTCCATACTGAATACATCCTGGAGGCTCATGAGCGGCACCGGATGCGTTACCTCACGGAATTTGCTCAGGGCCTCGCCGCCCACCCGCTGGGTGGGGGAATCGGTCCTGGCGTATTGCGGGTAGGCCTTTTCCAGCTCCTCCAGCTCCCGCAGAAGCCGGTCATATTCATAGTCCGGCATGTCGGGATCATCCAAAACGTAATACCGGTAGCCGGCTTCCGTTAAAAGCGCTGCCAGCTGTTCAATTCTCTCTTTCGGTTCCATTGCTTCCTCCTGTTTGTAAAAATGTATCCGGCACCTCGCCAACGATTACCGTCTCCGCAACCACCACTTCACTGGTTATGGTAAAGCTGCTTGCCTGCCCCAGCACCAATACGGCAACGTCGATGCTGACCTCCATATTGACTCGGTGCAGGGTCTGATTGATCCCCGCCTGGCTGAAATCACTGGCAAATACAGCATCGCTGTTCCGGATGGAAAGGATGTGGACGGGGATCACCGGTCCTTTGCCGGAAAAGAATTCCGGCAGGAACAGGCTCCCCAGAGGGATCCCGATGTCCGAGGTGTCCAGGGCCAGGATCTCATCATTGATGATATTCAGAATGTCTGTCTTTAGCCGGTTAATCTCCCCGATATTGGTTTTCAGAGCTGTGATCCGGCCGTTTAGGTCCTTTTCGAAATAGACGATCCGATCATAGGCAATATTTCCCGCGGCTATCTGCTTTGCGATGGCATCGTTGGTCAGGTCGGAGGTGGCGTTTTTTACCTGGGTTTCCGCAAGGCTCCTGATCACAGGACGGTATTTCCCCCGCAGAATCACAAAGCAGGACAGCGTCAGGGCAAGCAGAAAAATGAGAATGCTCACGAAATACCGCAGCTTTCTTGCCATGCCCATCCCCTCCCGGAAAACCCTATGCAGGAAGGGAAAGAAAGATTCCTAGGACAATTTCTTCAGATACTGGGCCGCGGTTTTCGCCATCAGCTTTTTTGTGCCAATGTCATCAAAGGCAATTTCCAGGAGGGCATCCCCGCCCATCTTCAGAACGGTCAGCACCATTCCCCGACCAAAGGCGGCGTGGCTTACCATATCACCGGGATTCAGGTCGGGGATTTTTCCGGCAGGGGCAGCCTGGAAGCTGCTCAATGTGGATGTGCGGCGCTGCTGCGCCGGACGGCCGTATGCCTGCGTGTAGGTATCCGGGCGGCGCTCAGGCCGGCTCTGGAAGCCTCCCCGATGGGTAATCAGTTCCTCCGGGAGTTCCTTCAGAAAACGGGAGGACAGGCTGGATGAGGTTCTTCCGTAAATCATCCGCTGCCTTGCGTAGCTGATTGTCAGTTCCTTCTTGGCTCGGGTGATCGCCACATAGCAAAGCCGCCGTTCCTCCTCCATTTCCTCCGGGTCGCCTATGGCCCGGGTTCCCGGAAACAGGCCGTCCTCCATGCCAACCAGGAACACATTGGGAAATTCCAGACCCTTTGCCGAATGCATAGTCATCATCACTACGGCATCATCGCCCTCATGGTACTCCTGAATATCCGTATACAGCGCCACTTCCTCCAGAAAGCCCGCCAGGGTTGGCGTTTCGGCATTCTCCATATAGGTCTGAATGCTGGATTTTAATTCGCGAATATTCTCCAGCCGGGTCTTGTTTTCCTCCGTAGGCTTGGCGATCAGCATATCCGCGTAGCCGGTCCTGGCAACCAGCTCATCATAGAAATCCGGCAGCGGAATCCCACTTTCCAGAAGAGCCTGCATGCCGGAAATCAGGCCGGAAAACTGCCGCAGCTTGAGGGCCGGCTTTTCCAGGGCCGCGTAGGAGCCGGGGTCCTCAATCACGGCGTACAGTGGTTTCCCCTCGGCCTCGGAAAGGCGCTGGGCGACCTCGATGGTCTTGGCGCCAAGGCCCCGGGGCGGATTGTTGATGATCCGTTTCAAGCGCAGATCGTCGGCAGGGTTATGGATTACGCACAGGTAAGACAGCATATCCTTGACCTCAGCCCGGTCAAAAAAGCGTGTGCCGCCGATGACCCGATACGGAATCCCGTTGCGCTTCATGGCGTATTCCAGAGCGTTCGACTGGGCGTTGGTCCGGTAGAGGATGGCGTAATCCTTCAGGTTCTTTCCTTTGGAACGGGCGAGAATCTGGCCGGCCACAAAATTGCCCTCCGCCCCCTCATCCGCTGCCTCATACACCGTAATCGGATTACCGGCAGCGTTCTGAGTCCACAGCTTCTTCCCTTTCCGTCCCACATTGTGAGAAATGACCGCGTTGGCGGCTTTCAGGATGGACTGGGTGGAGCGGTAGTTCTGTTCCAGTCGGATGGTCCGGCATCCGGGATACTGTTCCTCGAAATTCAGGATATTGTCGATGGTCGCTCCCCGGAAACGGTAGATACTCTGATCGTCATCGCCTACCACACACAGATTATGATGTTCCCCCGCAAGCAGGGATGCCAGCAAATACTGCATATGGTTGGTGTCCTGGTACTCGTCCACCAGAATGTACCTGAATTTGTGCTGGTAATAGCTTCGAACCTCCGGGTACTGCTGCAGAAGCTGAACCGTAACGTAAATAATGTCATCAAAGTCCAAAGCGTTATTGTCCTTCAGCCGCTGCTGGTATTTCGCGTAGGCTTTGGCAATGGGAATGGCTTTCAGGTCATTCATTTCCTCCGCCCTGCCCAGCATCTGCTCCGGAGCAATCATCCGGTCCTTCTGGCGGCTGATGGCACCCAGGACATACCGGGCAGGAAAGGTCTTGTCGTCCATACCCAGATCCGAGAGAATCTCTTTCATAATCCGCTCGGAGTCCGAGGAGTCATAAATGGTAAAGCTGCGGGTATAGCCCATCCGGTCAATATCCCTGCGGAGGATCCGGCAGCAGGCGGAGTGGAAGGTCATGGCCCAGATGTCCTCTGCCTGGGGGCCCAGGAGCGCGGACAGCCGCTCCTTCATTTCATTTGCCGCCTTGTTGGTAAAGGTAATGGCGATAACGCTCCACGGCACAGCCCGGTCTACCGCGCACAGCCGGTCCGCCCGGAGCCTGTCCTCCTCCGAAAGAGGCTCACAAAGGGCTTCCAGAAAGGAAACATCCTGCTCCGTCACAGTATCGGGAATAAAATCGCTGTCACTGGCACTGCCAAAACGCAGGAGATTGGCAATCCGGTGAATCAGTACCGTAGTTTTTCCGCTGCCTGCTCCCGCCAGCAGCAGAAGCGGCCCCTGGGTGGTGAGGACCGCCTGCTGCTGCATATCATTGAGCTGCGAAAACTGAGAAGCAATATACCGCCGCCGGGCGGCAAGAAAACGGGACTTATCAATATCTGTCATGACGCACCTGTATCATTTTATAGGATGCGTCTATTTTACTGCAAAACGGGAAAAAGGTAAAGAGATTTTTTCGGAAGACACCCTGCGGCTCATTCCCCGCCCATGGTTTCCCTGAGCATTTCCAGAGCCCTTTTTTCAATCCGGGAAACCTGAACCTGGCTGACCGACAATACCTTTGCCGCCCGCTGCTGGGTCAGGCCGTGGTAGTACCGGAGCTGGATCACCAGCTTTTCCCGTTCCGGAAGAGCCTCTACCGCCTGGCGCAGAGCGATTTTCTCCACAATCCGTTCCTCCGATTCCGTATCGGTCAGAACATCTTCCAGGGTAAAGCCCTCCTCACCGGATTCCCGCTGGATGGATTCCGTGGCGGCAGTGGCCGTCTCCGCCATGGCGATTTCCTCCGGTGTAAACCCGGTCTCCAGGGAGATTTCCTGAATGGTTGGCTCTCTGTTCAGCTCCAGCGTCAGCTTGGCCCGTGCTGTCCGAATCGTTGCCGCCTGCTCCTTGATCCCCCGGGAAACCTTGATGGTGCCATCGTCCCGAAGAAAACGGCGGATCTCCCCCGCGATCTTCGGAACGGCGTAGGTGGAAAACTGGGTGCCATATGCCAGGTCGAAGCCCTCCACCGCTTTGAGAAACCCAAGGCATCCCAGCTGATACAGGTCCTCCGTCTCCGTTCCCCTGCCCACAAATCTGCGGGCAACGGACCAGATAAGGCCTGCATTTTCCTGAACCAGCGACTCCGATGCCTCCTCGTCCCCGGCCTTTGCTCTGGCTATCAGCTCTTCCTGCCTGCTCATTGCTTTCGCTGGAGCTTCCGGCGCATATGTACGGTGGTCCCCTTCCCCGGGGCGGAGGACACATCCAGATCGGTCATAAAGCTTTCCATGATGGTAAAGCCCATTCCGCTGCGCTCGCTTCCCCCGGTGGTATAGGAGGGTCTACGCGCCTGCTCAACATCAGGAATCCCCACACCCTTATCCTTAATGACGATATCCAGTGTATGATCCTTCAGAATCCTGCAGCGCACCGTAATAATCCCCAATCCAGCGGGATAGGCGTGGACAATGCAGTTCGTCACTGCCTCCGATACAGCGGTGCGAATGTCCCCCAGTTCCTCCAAAGTCGGGTCCATCTGCGCCGCGAAGCAGGCCACCGCGCTTCGGGCAAACCCTTCATTGGCAGAGCGGCTGGGAAACTCAAGAATCATATAGTTTTGAAACTTCATAAAACTGCCTCCTTCATTTCCACCAATTTGTCAATTCCGGATGCCCGGAACACCTTCATAGGCTGAGAGGAAATCCCCGTGAGCAGAAGCTTCCCCTCAATCTGGGTCATATTCCGCAGAGCGTTGATCACCACGGCAATCCCGGAAGAATCCACAAAGGTCACATCCCGGAAGTCCAGAATACACACATCCGGCATGTATGCCTCAATTTTGGCCGCTATGACTTGAATATAGGCTTTGGCGCAATGGTGGTCGATCTCTCCCGTCAGGGCAATGGTCAGCCGCCCATCCTCCAGAAAGCTGGTAAAATGCATGATGATTTCCTCCTTCGTATCTTCCCCGGAAATGTTCCTTTTCCGGTTTCCTAACCAGTATAATCCCCGGAACGTGAAATACCTGTCGAAATAGGGAAAACGAAAAAAATAGCGCGGAGCGCAAACCCGTTGGTTTACGCTCCGCGTTTGATTTTTCTTGATGGCCGTTACAGCAGCTTTGCAAACTCCGCACGGCTCTGTTCCAGACTCACGATCAGATCCCGCGCCTTACGGGCTTTTTCCCGCTCGGCATTGACAACCGCCTCCGGGGCACGGGAAACAAACTTCTCATTGCTGAGTTTTCCCTCCAGAGAAGCAAGGTTCTTCTTTGCCTTTTCCAGCTCCTTATCGATCCGCTCCAGCTCCTTGGCAGCATCCACAAGCTGACCCATGGGGATATAGAGCTTTGCGTCGGACGTGGCGCAGGAGAGCATTCCGTCCAGATTCTCCGGTGCTTTCTCCAGAACCGTCACACTGTCCGCATAGGCAAGGCGCTCAATAAAGTCGGCGCCCTCCCGGAACACGGCAGGCTTGGCAGTCATGACAAAGAGGCTTGCTTTCTTAGAAGGCGGCACATTCATCTCCGCCCGGCGGTTCCGGATGGCACGAATGGCATTCATCACGGACTCCATGTGGGATTCCTCTTCCCGGAAGGCCAGCTCCTGCCGGTACACAGGCCAGGCTGCCCGGATCAGCGCGGGGCCCTCATGGGGAAGGCTCTGCCAGATCTCCTCCGTGATGAAGGGCATAAAGGGATGCAGCAGCCGCAAAGTCTGATCCAGCACATACACCAGGACCTGGATAGCAGTCTGCTTGCGTTCCGCGTCCTCAGAGTACAGCCGGGCCTTGGTCAGCTCAATATACCAGTCGCAGTAGGTGTCCCAGATAAAGTCATAGACCTTCTGAACGGCAACGCCCAGCTCGTACCTGTCCAGATTCTCCGTGACCTCGGCGATCAGGGTGTTCAGCTTACTGAGCACCCACTTGTCGGCAATCTCCAGCTTGGAAGCCTCCGGCAGTTCGTTTTTCGCATCCTCGGACAGGTTCATCAGGACGTAACGGGAGGCATTCCACAGCTTGTTGGCAAAGTTGCGCATAGCCTCGCACTTCTCGGTGTAGAACCGGGTGTCATTTCCGGGAGAGTTGCCGGTGACCAGGTTCATCCGCAGGGCGTCGCAGCCGTACTTGTCGATCATCTCCAGGGGATCGATACCGTTACCCAGGGACTTGCTCATTTTCCGGCCCAGATTGTCCCGAACCAGGCCATGGATCAGGACGGTGTGGAACGGCGTTTTCCCGGTATGCTCACAGCCGGAGAAGATCATTCTGGCCACCCAGAAGAAAATGATATCATAGCCGGTGACCAGCACATCAGTGGGATAGAAGTAATGAAGATCCTCAGTCTTTTCCGGCCAGCCCAGGGTCTCGAAGGGCCACAGGGCAGAGCTGAACCAGGTGTCCAGCACATCGGGGTCCCGCTCAATATTGGTGCTGCCGCAGGCTTCGCACTTGCAGGCGTCCTCCCGGGAGACGGTAATATGACCGCAGTCGGCGCAGGTCCAGGCAGGAATCTGATGTCCCCACCAGAGCTGCCGGGAAATGCACCAGTCACGGACATTTTCCATCCAGTTCAGGTAGATCTTGGTGAACCGTTCCGGAACAAACTTGGTTTCGCCGTCCTTGACCACACGGATGGCTTCCTCCGCCAGGGGCTTCATCTTCACGAACCACTGGGCAGAAATAATGGGCTCCACATCGTTGTGGCAGCGGTAGCAAGTGCCCACATTGTGGGAGTAATCCTCCACCTTCACCAGATACCCCTGGGCCTCCAGGTCGGCCACGATCTGCTTTCTTGCCTCATAGCGGTCCAGGCCCTCATATTTCCCGCCATACTCGTTGACCTTGCCGTTGTCATCCAGCACCCGGATGACCTCCAGATTGTGGCGCAGGCCCACCTCAAAGTCGTTGGGGTCGTGGGCAGGGGTCATTTTCACGCAGCCGGTACCGAATTCCATCTCGGCATAGTCGTCGGCGACAATGGGAATCTCCTTGTTCACCAGGGGCAGAATGACGGTCTTGCCCACGATGTCCTTGTAGCGCTCATCGTTGGGGTTGACGCAGACACCGGTATCGCCCAGCATCGTCTCCGGCCGGGTGGTGGCCACCACCACTTCGCCAGTGCCGTCTGCCAGAGGATAGCGGATATGCCACAGATGGCCGGGCTTATCCACATATTCTACCTCCGCATCGGACAGAGCGGTGACGCAGTGGGGGCACCAGTTGATGATCCGGCTGCCCTTGTAGATCAGGCCCTTTTCAT